>JANPDG010000178.1:0-9067 GCA_031431335.1 Polaromonas sp.
CGCCGAGTGGCCGCTGGTGGCGCTCACGGCTTTAGGCGTGATCGTGGGCTTTCCGCTGTTTCTAGCGCTCGCGCTGCGCTACGTGCCCAGCACGCACGGCGCTGTGGTCACGGCGCTGCTGCCTTTGTCCACAGCGCTGCTAGGCGCGCTGTGGTTTAAACAGCGGCCTTCCAAAGGCTTTTGGGCTTGCGCGGTGCTGGGCAGCGGCTTGGTGCTGGCCTTCATGGTGTGGCGGCAGTGGCAGACCACGGGCGGTTTTTATTTAGGCGCGGCCAACATCTACCTCATCATCGCCATGACCACGGGCGCATTCGGCTACATCGGCGGCGCGCGCCTTACGCCGCGCTTAGGAAGCGAGCAAGTCATTTGCTGGGTGCTGGTGAGCAGCTTGCCACTCACCTTGCCCGTAGCGCTGATCTTCGCGCCCGCGCAGCCCGCCTCGATTGCACCGATGAGCTGGGTGGGCTTTGCGTATGTGGCGTTGTTCTCCATGTGGATTGGCTTTTTCGCTTGGTATCGTGCCCTTGCCTTGGGCGCAGTGCGGGTGAGCCAAGTGCAATTGATTCAGCCATTTTTGAGCTTGCTATTTGCCGTGCCCTTGGTCGGCGAGCGGCTGGATACTTTGACCTTGGTATTTGCCATTGCCGTGATTGCGACGGTGTATGTGGGCAAAAAGATGCCGGTGAATCAAGCTTAAGGAATAGTGATGAAGCAGCATATTGCGATCTTGACGTTTGAAGGCTTCAATGAGTTGGACTCGCTCATTGCTTTTGGCATGCTCAGCCGCTTGTCGCTGCTGGGTGATACCGATTGGCGGGTGAGTATTTGTAGCCCAAGTCAGCGTGTCACGTCGATGAATGGCTTAACCATCGATGCGCACATTGGATTGGCAGAGGCCAATAGCGCTGATGCAGTGTTGATCGGCAGTGGTATGAGGACGCGTGAGGTCGCGCAAAACGAGAGCTGGATGAGTCAACTCCAGCTTGACCCATCGCGCCAATTGATTGCTGCGCAATGTTCGGGCACTTTTTTGATGGCGAAATTAGGTTTGATCGGAAAGATGCCCGCCTGCACAGACTTGAGCAGTAAACCTTGGGTGCAAGCGGCTGGAGTCAACATCCTGAACCAAGCGTTCTTCACCAGAGGCAATTTGGCCACAGCGGGAGGCTGCCTCTCTGCGCAATACGTGAGCGCTTGGATTCTGAGCCGACTCAAAGGAATTGAAGCTGCGCGCGAAGTGCTGCACTACTTTGCACCTGTGGGTGAGAAAGAGTTGTATGTGCAACGCGCTTTGGGGCATATCGATCATGTCGATCAGGCGGAGTCAGCGCGATGAAGATATCGAACATAGCTTTCAACACGGTTGATTGGGCGCAGATCCCAGCGGTTAAAAAAACTGCCGATGTGGGCCAAGTGTTTTGGCGCACGCAGCAGTTTGGCGAGATACGTGTGCGCATGGTGGAATACACGCCGGGTTATGTGTCGGATCATTGGTGCGTCAAAGGGCATGTGCTGCTGTGCATGGAGGGTGAGTTGATCACCGAGCTGGAAGATGGCCGCGTGTTCACTTTGAAGCCGGGCATGAGCTACCAAGTGGCCGATAACGCCGAGCCGCATCGCTCGCGCGCGCCGCTGGGGGCGAAGCTGTTTATTGTGGATTGAATAAGATGGACGTGACACACGAAACCCCTGAGCAAACCAGTGCTCGCTTGCGTACAGTCATGGCGCATGCGCGCGCGGTGTGCATGACGGGTGATTACACGTTTGCTGAATATCCGCTGCATGAATTTCCTACCCATGCGCTGAACCATGCCTTGGCTTTTGTGCGCGATGAGAGTAGTTGGAGCGCGCTGCTGCCAGCAGCGCCCAGCACGCCAGATGCTGATCGGTATCTCTTGGTGGGCTTTCACTTTGCGCGCGATATTGCCAACAGTGGTTTTGTAGGCTGGCTGGCCACGCAGTTCAAACAGCAGTTGGGCACGGGCGTGTTCGTGGTGTGCGGCCAGAATTCGCGTGATGGGGGCGTTTATGACTACTGGGGCATTCCGCGAAGCGTGGCGGCGCAGGCGATTGAGCTATTGAGCGCATTGGGCGCACGCATCAAAGAGCAGGGGGCAGCTTGATGAAAGCATCGATTGCACAAGCTTTGAAGCGCCTGCCAGCGGAGGCCACAGCCAAGTATCCGCAAGGTGCGCCGTTTGTCACGATGATGGCGGGCGGCACGATGAGCGTGGAGGTTTATGCGCCTGAGGGTGAAGATCTACAAGAGCCGCACGCCCAAGACGAGCTGTATTTCATTCATAGCGGGCGTGGCGAGTTGGTCATCAACGACCAGCGCTTTGATTGCGCGGCGGGGGATGCGTTTTTTGTGGCGGCGGGCGAGGCGCATCGTTTTGAAAATTTCTCAAGCGATTTTGTGACTTGGGTCGTGTTTTATGGAAAAGAAGGTGGAGAGTAAGTCATGTCAACAAATTGGAAGCTGGCGCGCCGCGCCGAAAAGATGAACCCCTCGATCATTCGAGAGATTTTGAAAGTAACGGAAAAGCCCGGCATCATTAGCTTTGCGGGTGGCCTGCCTTCACCCAAGACTTTTCCGATTGCATCGTTTGCACATGCCTGCGCCAAGGTCTTGCAGCATGACGGCCAAGCGGCGCTGCAATATGCGGCCAGCGAGGGCTTTCCCGCGCTGCGCGAATTCGTGGCCAGTGAACTGGGCAGGCAGAGTGCGGCGGCAGGTGTGCCATGGGCTGTTGATCCCAGTCAAGTGTTGATCACCACGGGCTCGCAGCAAGCGCTCGATTTAATCGCAAAAATTTTGATCGACAAAGATTCGCCGGTCTTGGTCGAGACGCCCGCCTATCTTGGCGCTTTGCAAGCCTTCACACCCATGGAGCCCAAGTATGTGAGCATTGCAAGCGATGATGAAGGCGTGTTGATTGATGATGTAAAAAGCAAAGCAAAGGATGCACGCTTTCTCTATGTCATCCCGAATTATCAAAACCCTACTGGCCGCAGCATGAGCGAAGCCCGCCGAGCTGCGCTGAGCGCAGAGGCTGCGCGGCTTGGACTGCCACTGGTGGAAGACAACCCCTATGGCGATTTGTGGTTTGACGCGCCGCCGCCTGCGACGCTCTCTGCGCGAAACCCAGATGGTTGCATCTACATGGGGTCTTTTAGCAAAACGCTCGCGCCCGGCCTGCGCCTTGGTTTTCTCGTTGCGCCGAAAGCGCTTTACCCCAAGCTCTTACAAGCCAAGCAAGCCGCTGATTTGCACACGCCCAGTTTCAATCAGCGCCTGGTCGCAGAGGTCTTGAAAGACGGCTTCATCGACCGCCATGTGCCCACGATTCGCGCTTTGTATAAATCGCAATGCGAAGCCATGCTCGCGGCTTTGGATCGTGAGCTAAGTGGCACGGACATTGAATGGAACAAGCCATCCGGCGGCATGTTTCTCTGGGTCACCTTGCCTGCGCACATGAATGCAGTTGACTTGCTGCCAAAAGCCGTCGAGCGCAACGTTGCATTCGTGCCCGGCGCAGCTTTTTATGCCGACCACCCGCAGCACAACACGCTACGCCTGAGTTTCGTCACGGCAAGTGTGGAGCAGATCAACATCGGCGTAGCGGCGTTGGCAGCTGTGTTGAAAGCGCATCTCTGATGTCTCAGCTGCCTCGGCTCTCGCCGATTGTTCTCCAAGGGGCGCATGTCAAGCTTGTGCCGATGGAGACATCGCATGCGCCTGCCTTGTGGGCCGCAGGCGCTGATCCGCAGTTGTGGGCGCTGCAGCCTCGCTCGATTTCGTCTCTCAGCGATATGCGAAACTACGTCAACACAGCGGTAGAAGATTTCGCTAACGGCACAGGGCTGCCTTGGGTCACTGTGTGCACTGACAACGACGAGATCGTAGGCAGTACGCGATTCATAGATGTGGCTCTGGCTCATGGCCGCATAGAAATCGGCGCCACCTGGATCAGCCCAGCGATGCAACGCAGCGGTATCAATGTGGAAGCGAAATATCTACAACTAGCATACGCTTTCGAGGATTTAAAGTTAGAGCGCGTCGTCTTTAAAACTGAGCTGCTCAATATAGCTTCGCAAACCGCCATCAAAAAGCTGGGCGCAATTCAAGAAGGCATCTTTTATCATCACCTGCGCACAGATGCAGGCCGCTGGCGCGATATGGTTTACTTCGCCGTTCTGCGCGAGCAATGGCCAGATGTAAAAACGCAATTGCTCGCGAGGCTGTCGCGCCATTCAATTCAAAAGAGCAATCCTTAAAAGTTCAATGAGGTTTCAATGAAACAGCGTCCATTCAAACAAGTTGATGTGTTTACTGCCCGCCCTTACTACGGCAACCCACTGGCCGTGGTGCTCGATGGCTCGGGGCTTTCTACCGAGGAGATGCAGCATTTCGCGAACTGGACGAATTTGAGTGAATGCACGTTTGTGTTGCCGCCCACTGATGCTGCGGCGGATTACAAGGTGCGGATTTTTTGCCCGGGGCGGGAGTTGCCGTTTGCGGGGCATCCGACTCTGGGAACTTGCCATGCTTGGCTTGAAGCGGGGGGCAAGCCGAAGAGTAAACTCATCATACAAGAGTGTGGCGTTGGCTTGGTAAAGCTTCGCCGCGATGGCGCACGGCTGGCATTTGCAGCGCCAACATTGATTAAAAGCGGGCCACTAGATGAGGCCGATGTGATGCTGATTGCACGCGGCTTAAAGATTGACCGCGGCGACATCGTTGCGCACGCATGGTGCGATAACGGGCCGAACTGGCGCGGTGTGATGCTACGCAGCGCAGAGCAAGTGCTGTCACTGAAACCTGATGCCGTCATCCTTGCCGGTTTGGATATTGGTGTTGTAGGTTCACGTGGCAAAGTGGGCGTGGTGGGCGTGGTGGGCGCGCAGGGTGATGACAGCGACACGCACTTTGAAGAAGGTATGACAACGCACTTTGAAGTGCGGGCGTTTTTTCCCGGCAACAATGGCATGGCCGAAGACCCTGTCACGGGCAGCCTTAACGCTGGCATGGCGCAATGGTTCATAGGGGCAGGGCTTGCACCCACGCGCTATGTAGTAGCGCAAGGCACAGTGCTGGGGCGTGCAGGGCGTGTGTATGTGGAGCAAGACGGCTCTGATATTTGGATTGGTGGCGCATCAGTCACCTGTATCGATGGAAAAGTAAATTTATGAAAACACACATAGACCATTTGGTCATCGTGGCACACAACTTAGACCAAGGTGTGGCGTGGTGTGAGGCCACGTTGGGCATCACCCCTAGCGCGGGCGGGGAACACAAATTGTTTGGCACTCATAATAGATTATTCAAAATCGCCACGCCCGCAAATCCGCTGGCTTATTGCGAGATTATTGCTATTAATTCAGAAGCATCTCGCGCACAAAATACGTCGCAAAAGCGTTGGTTTGATATGGACGATGAGGCGCTTCAAAAGGCCGTCGCAGTTGAGCCGCGCTTGATACACTTTGTAGCCAACACCCCCGATGTGCAAGCCGTTCGCGCAGCATTCACTGGCTTGGGCATTGACCGTGGTCCGGCGCTAGAGGCCAGCCGTCATTCACCCAAAGGCCTTTTGCAATGGCAGATTACCGTGCGTGAAGATGGCCAGCGCTTATTCAACGGCATGTTGCCCACGATCATTCAATGGGGCAAAGCTGACGATAAAGAGCCCCTGCGCCTGCATCCACGTAACGGCCTGCCGCGCTCGGGCGTCAGCTTACAGAGCATCACATGCACGCACCCGCAGGCACCCGAGTTGCAACAAGCCTACGACGCGATGGGCTTGGCTGAAATCGCTGTGCAAGCAGGCCCTGCTAATTTGATCGCAACTTTGCAAACCCCCAAAGGACTCGTGACTTTGGAATCGAAAGGCATTTGACGTGCTCACAGTTCAAGAACTCTTGCTCTACATTCTGGCCGCATTGGCCGTCATGCTCACGCCCGGCCCCAACATGATGTACTGCGTCTCGCGGGCACTGTGTCAGGGGCGCATCGCAGGCTGGATTTCAGTGATGGGTGTGCAGGCCGGTAATGTGCTGCATATTGCAGCGGCCACCTTGGGCTTGTCTGCGGTGATGGCAGCGCAGCCGCTGCTATTTGATGCGATTCGCTTGGTTGGCGCAGCCTATTTGCTGTGGCTGGCTTGGCAGGCGGTGCGGCCCGGTGGGCGTGGTCTGTTTGAGGTGCAAAGTTTGCCGCATGATTCGGCAGCCAAGCTGTTTCGCATGGGCTTGATCACCAATATGCTGAACCCCAAGCAACTGGTGTTCTACACCTCCATCTTCAGTCAATTTTTACATCCCGAGCGCGGCTCAGTTATTGAGCAGAGCCTGCAACTTGCTGCTACTCACATCAGCTTGGGGCTTGTAGTCAACGGCGCAATTGTGGCGGGCGCTGCCAGCATTGCAGTGCTGTTCCAACGCAGCCCAGGCTGGGTGCTGGCGCAGCGCTATGTGATGGGCGGCGTATTGGCAGGTTTGGCATTTCGCATTGCCCTCACGGAGAAGCAATAATGTTCACACTCGATCAAATCGAAACCGCCGCCCAAGTGGTGTACCAAAGCTTTCAGGCCACACCGCAATACCGCTGGGGTTTGCTGAGCGAGCGCCTAGGCACCGACTGCTGGGTCAAACACGAGAATCACACCCCGGTGGGTGCGTTCAAAATTCGCGGTGGATTGGCATACTTTGATAAACTGAAAAGAACTAACACTCTGCCCAAAGAAGTCATCAGCGCCACACGCGGCAACCACGGTCAAAGCATAGGCTGGGCTGCACGCGCAAACGCAGTGCCCTGCACCATAGTCGTGCCATTGAGCAACAGCATCGAGAAGAACGCCGCTATGCGCGCGCTCGGCGTGAATTTAATTGAGCATGGCAACGAGTTTCAAGAAGCGCGTGAATTTGCCATCAACATGGCTGAGCAACGGGGCGCACACATGGTACCTAGTTTTCACTTGGATTTGGTGTTGGGAGTCAGCACCTATTGGCTAGAATTTTTCAAAGCTGTGCCCCAGATGGATGTGGCCTATGTGCCCATCGGCATGGGTTCTGGCGCAGCGAGCGCTATTGCTGCCAAACTGGCGCTGGGGCATAAGGTCAAAATCGTGGGCGTTGTAAGCAGCCACGCTACCAGCTATGCAGACTCTATCACCGCAGGCCGCGTGATTGAATCGGCTGTGACCACCGTGCTGGCTGACGGCATGGCCTGCCGCAAAGCAGACCAAGCTGCACTGGACGTGCTGATCCCCCACATCGACCACATCGTTCAAGTCACCGACGTGGAAGTAGCGGCCGCGATGCGCGCTATTTATGTTGATACCCATAATGTGGCCGAAGGCGCAGGCGCAGCGTCGTTTGCTGCAGCTATGCAAGAACGTCTGCAACTTAAAGGGCTGGTGGTGGGCACTACGCTGTGCGGCGGCAATGTGGATGCCGATGTGTTTGCCAAAGTGCTAGCTGGCTAAGCCATATGAGCCAAGTTAAGGCGGCATTATTTCGCGCACCGACATGTGTGCAAAATCCACACTGCGGTAGCCGTCTACTCGCAAGGTGGTTTGCAACGCGCCCCAGTCCACCAGTTTGGTGTAGCGGCCTGTGCTTTTGCCTTCAATGTCGGTGTATTCACTAAGCAATCGCCATTGGTTAGCAGGCTTACCCACTGCATCAAAAGCAGTTGTGTCAATATGCAGTTGGTTGACTACCTGCGTTGGATCTTTCGGATGGCTCCAGCTGAGCAGCTTGAGGCCGACCCAGGTGTTGTCTCGTAATGCAGCATCAAGCATCGGCTTAAGATCGA
Organism: Polaromonas sp.; assembly: GCA_031431335.1. Taxonomy (GTDB): domain Bacteria; phylum Pseudomonadota; class Gammaproteobacteria; order Burkholderiales; family Burkholderiaceae_C; genus JAAFIP01. The sequence continues at coordinate 7,817 of JANPDG010000178.1, forward strand.
CGTAGTCATACAGTGGGTGGGACAGCTCTTTGCCAAAGCGCGTGACGCTCTTGTGAGTCACCGGAGCCAAAGTCATCATCGTGCATGAGCCAGCATCCGGATCGTTGGCATGGTGGCCGCCACCTCGAATTTTCAAAGCTGCCTGCGCTATGGTGGGTGTGATCAACTCATGCACACGCAGGTAAACGGTGAACTCTTGGTTGCGTACATCTTGGGGACTGCTGAGATAGCCTTGCTGGGTCTTCCAGTTATAACGCTGCTTGGCACCAGGTGCACGCAAGTGGACTCGTGCGGTGTAGCCTTGGTTGCCACTGGAATAATCCAGCGCTACCGATGGCATCGTCCAGAACATCACGCCAGCCTCTTTGCCTTGTATAGCTTTGATTTTGTAATCAAACGCCATGTTAAATGCAGCATTAGGGTCTTGCTTGCCTAAGCTCAGCACGGCGCCGCCTGCCAGCGTGGGCAGCAGCATCTGCACACCGTCTGCGTCTAGCGCTGAAGAATCCCGCGCGTTAGCCCCGCAAACAAGCCACAAGGTGCTGAACACCGCCGCGCGGCGTATCAACAAGGCGTTAATCATGGCTCCAGCCTGTCATTTGAACTAAGCGCTCCAAAGCGAATGCGCCCAACACAGAATTGCCTTTAGTATCCAGCTCTGGGCCCCACACCGCTATGGTGCCCACACCTGGCACGATAGCGACAATGCCGCCCCCTACGCCTGTTTTAACGGGTAAACCAATACGGTACGCAAAATCCCCTGCTGCGTCATAGGCACCGCAGGTTAACAACAGCGCATTGACTCGGCGCGCCGCATCTGCGCTGACAAACTGCTCTGGTGCTTGGCTTGGGTTCGCTGTGGTGCTATGGATGTCGAGCCCGCCGTTGGCCAGAAACATAGTGGCCTGCGCCAGCTGGCTGCAGTTCATCTCGATGGCACATTGGCGGCAGTAGTTGTCCAGTACCAGCGAAGGTTCATTGACAAAATTACCGTAGCTCTTCATAAAGTAGGCCAGTGCCATGTTGCGGTGAGCGGTGTCGCGCTCGGACTTGGCAGTTTGCATGTCCCAGTTTAAGTCTGGGCAGTCAGTCAACTTTCGTAACGCGCCCAAGAGCGCAATGTCCAGGTGCGCATAGCGCGTGGTCAATATGTCGGTAATGACCAACGCGCCTGCATTGATAAACGGATTGCGTGGAATGCCCTTTTCGGTCTCTAGCTGCACCATCGAATTAAACGCTGCACCAGACGGC
>JANPDG010000179.1:0-6055 GCA_031431335.1 Polaromonas sp.
GCCGCTTTGATGCCTATGAGTGCAGGTAGCACAGCTGGCTTACCAAACAGGTGCGATCCGCAGGTGGGGCAAAATCCACGGCTCACGTTGTGGCCCGTGTCCCCGGGCGAGTCGTAGTAGCGCACTTCACCTGTCACCGTCACCGCAGCCATGGGCACCATACAAATCGCCGCATAGGCGCTGCCAGACGCCTGTTGGCAACTGCGGCAGTGGCAGTTAACGCTCATCACTGGCTCGGCTGCGCAGGTGTAGCGCACCGCGCCGCACAGACAGCCGCCGGTGAGTGTGTGACTGTTCATAGTTTTCATGGCGCGGTTGCTTCACCGTGCAGACCCACTTTGTTGCCTTCGCTGTCGATGATGTGCGCAAAATAACCCATGCCGGGTGGCAATGCTGTTTTACCGATGACGATGCTGCCACCTGCCGCACCCACCCGGTCTAGGCACGCCTGAACACTCGGCCCTGCATTGAGGTAGACCAGAGTGCCTTGGGTAGCGGGTTGGGCGTTGGGGCTGTAGAGCAGCGCACCGCTTACGCCCTCAGAGTCGGACGTTTCAAACACAGCCATTTCCTCGCCGGGTGGGCCAAATTCTTCTCGCCGCACTGCGCGTCCTGTGAGGGTTTGGTAAAACTTGATGGCCCGCGCCATATCGGTAACAGGAATTTCAAACCAGTTGATTGCGTGTTGCATAACTTTCTCCTTGTGTTGATGAAGACTGTACTGTGCGCTAGTCTACTGACAGCGTTGTGTCAGTAGGCTGTCACTGCATTGTGCGTTTTTTGCCTGTGCTCGCTCTGGCACTTGGGTAGTGAACAGCTACGCGGCTGTCCCCCGGCCTTCGGCCTCCTCCTTGACGCCGCTACGCTGTTCACTACCCAAGCGCCAGAGCTGCGTACTAGTTAAGTTTGGGATGCTAGCGGTTGATCGCCAAATCTGTCACAGAGCAGGCCGATGGTGTTACTTCAGCGAAGCGGCGTCAAGGAGGAGTCGTTGGCTCTAGGCCAACACGGGGGACAGCCGCGTAGCTGAAGTAACACCGTCGGCATGCGCCTGTACAAAACATAGAGTGAGCCCTTGGCATGCTCTAGTAAAAAACATGGAGAAATCCCTCGGCATGATCTTGTACAAGAGTAACCAAGCAAGCCCGCTAAAATACAAACACCTTGTTTTGCAGCCGTGTAGGCTTGCCACAGACTATGACCACCGCACCATCTATCCGTTTGACAGAAGTCAAGCTGCCTCTAGACCACACCCCGCAAGCATTGCAGTTAGCAGTGTGTCAGCACTTAAAGCTCAAACCCGAAGAAGTCACCAGCATCAGCATCTTTCGCCGCGGCTTTGATGCACGCAAAAAGAGCGATATTCACTTTATTTATACGCTGGATGTGCAGACCACCGATAACGCCGCTGCACTGGCGCTTGCGCAGCGCAACCCTAAGCTGGCTACGCACACCACAGTCACACCAGATACGTCCTACAAGTTCGTCACCCGCGCACCGGATAAACCGTTCAAACGCCCCATAGTCATCGGCACCGGGCCATGCGGTTTGTTCGCCGCGTTGACTTTGGCGCAAATGGGTTTTAAACCTATCGTGCTAGAGCGCGGCAAAGCGGTGCGCGAGCGTACCAAAGACACATGGGGGTTTTGGCGCAAGAGCCAGCTGCAACCCGAGAGTAATGTGCAGTTTGGCGAGGGCGGGGCGGGTACGTTCAGCGACGGCAAGCTGTGGAGTCAGGTGAAAGACCCGCTGTTTCATGGTCGCAAGGTGTTGGAAGATATGGTACGCGGCGGTGCGCCTGAGGAAATTATGTTTGTGAGCAAACCGCACGTAGGCACGTTTCGGCTTGTGAAGGTGGTGGAGTTTTTGCGGGAAGAGATATGTTCTTTGGGTGGAGAATTTAGGTTTTCTAGCAAGGTTTCCGACGTGGATATTGATAAGTCTGCTATCAAAGGTATAGTGCTTGAAGGCGGCGAGCAGATTGCTGCTGACCATGTGGTGCTGGCTATTGGCCACAGCGCGCGCGATACATTTGAAATGCTGCACGCCAAAGGTGTGTACTTGGAGGCCAAGCCGTTTAGTGTGGGCTTTCGCATTGAGCATCCGCAGGGCTTGATTGACCGGGCACGCTTTGGCCCGTTTGCAGGTAACGATATGCTCGGCGCAGCAGACTACAAGCTGGTGCACCATGCTAAAAATGGCCGCAGTGTGTACAGCTTTTGCATGTGCCCTGGCGGCACCGTGGTGGCCGCTACGTCAGAGGCGGGCCGCGTGGTCACCAACGGCATGAGCCAGTACAGCCGCAACGAGCGCAATGCCAACGCGGGTATCGTGGTGGGCATCAACCCAGAAGATTTTGACTTTGACGCGCTGGGCAAACCGCTGTGCGCAGATAATGCGCGGGGTCATGTTTTGGCGGGCATGCGTTTTCAGCGTGCGCTGGAAAGCGCAGCGTATGTGCTGGGCGGTAGCACCTACGAAGCGCCTGGTCAACGGGTGGGTGATTTTTTAAAAGGCGTGCCATCCACCGCGCTAGGCAGTGTCGAGCCCAGTTACAAGCCCGGTGTGCATTTAACCGACCTGGGCAACCCGCTGCATCCCAGCCTGCCGATGTACGCAATTGAGGCCATACGCGAGGCAATTCCCGAGTTTGCAAAGCAGATTGCAGGCTTTGATATGGCGGACGCCATGCTCACAGGGATCGAAACCCGCACCTCTGCGCCCGTTCGTATTAAGCGCTTTGAAGAGCGGCGCGCCACCTTGCGTGAAAGCAGCGATACGGCAGCCCGCACCGAGCAAAACCCCCAGCGCTACCAAAGCATCAACACCGCAGGCCTGTACCCAGCAGGCGAGGGCGCAGGATATGCAGGCGGCATCATGAGTGCGGCGATTGACGGCATCAAGGTGGCCGAGGCCGTGGCGCTCAATATTGTGGCCGCGGCTTGAAGCTACGGGCCAGTGGAGCTCAGGTGCTTAGGCCCTTGTAGAGCATGTAGGCGGCCAGCAGATACAGCACGCATGCAAAAATTCGTTTTAGGCGCTTCACGTCCAGCGAGTGCGCTACCCTAGCGCCCACTGGCGCCATGAATACGCTGGCCAAGGCAATCACCGCTAAACCGGGCAGCCAAATATAGCCAAACGAACCCTCGGGCAGGCCCTGCAGATTCCAGCCACTCACCACATAGCCCGCTGCATTGGCCAGCGCGATCGGAAAGCCCAGTGCAGCCGACGTAGCCACCGCGTTGTGAATAGCGACATTGCACCAGCTCATGAACGGCACACTGATAAACCCGCCGCCTGCGCCTACCAAGCCTGATAAAAATCCAATCACACCGCCAGCGGCTACCTTGCCGCCTGCCTCGGGCATTTGCCGTGTGGGCTTAGGCTTTTTGTCTAAAAACATCTGCGTGGCCGAAAACGTAACAAACAGGCCAAAGAATATGGCGAGCCAAGCACCCTTGAGCAGCGCAAACACGCCCATGCTGGCAACCAACGAGCCGCCCACAATGCCGGGCGCCAAGCCTTTGACAATGTCCCAGCGCACAGCGCCGCGTGCATGGTGTGCGCGCACGCTAGAAATGCTGGTGAAAATGATGGTCGCCATCGAGGTGGCAATGGCCATTTTGATAGCCAGGTTGGGCTCAGCCCCGCGCGAGGACATGATGATGGTCAAAAACGGCACCATGATCATGCCGCCGCCAATGCCCAGCAAGCCTGCTAAAAACCCGGTGCCTAAGCCCAAAATAACCAGTTCTGCGATCAACAAGGGCTCGAGGGTCATATTTTTAAGGCGCAGTGCGCTTTTATTTTTGTGGGTGAGTAGGCGGATAAGGTGTCTGCGGCTGATTTGCCAAGCCGTCATCCTGAACCAGGGTTCAGGTCGGGCGAGGGCAGCTGCACATTGGGTTCGTCTAACGCGAGACGATCACGCTTGTGGAGCAATGTTCCTCACCCTTGCTCAGAGAGCATTGGTACAAGAAATATAAAGCCTAGCAAGGCCGCAGACCGCTCAATTTTACGCGGCTTATGCGCTGCGTGCACGGCAGCGTTACAACAACTGACCGTCGCTGCCAAGCGCGTGGTCGAGTTTGGCGATCAGGGCTGCCAAACGGGCATCGTCGCCACGAGTCAGGCCGCTGCCTGTATTCGGCTGGGCTGCTGCCATAACCTGCGCAGGCGCAGCAGCAGCGTTAGTCAAACGGTCTGTTTCAAAAGCCAGGTTAAGTGCGGCCAACACGGCAATGCGGTCACGCGCCTTGACCTTACCCGCATCGCGAATCTTGCACATGGCGGTATCGACTTTTTCGACTGCGGTCAGCAGTTGTTGTTCGCCGCCCTCGGGCGCGCCCAAAAGGTAGCTTTGGCCCATGATTTGAACTTCGAGTTGTTTCATGTGTGGCTACGAGTTGAGTGTGCCAGATACAGCGGATGCGTTTGAATCAGGCAAGCGCTCTAGCAGTGCGTCTACGCGCGAGCGCGCTGCAGACAAGCGCGACTTGAGCGAGTCGCGCTCAGAGCTGATGGTTTGCACTTCTGCACTGAGTAGCGCGTTGGTGCGCAATAGCTCTTCGTAGCGCAGCAAAAGGCGCTCTACACGTTCGGTCACTTGCTCAATATTTGAAGAATCTGCCATAGGTCTTGTCTCTAAGTGATTGATTCTAGGGGAAGTTTTTGGCTTTGTGCAAGTGCTTTGACGCAGTTGTCAGTATTTATGCAGAGCTTGCGCGTAGAATTCACGGTGTTGGTGCTCGCGGTGTGGTTCACATGCCGCAGTTCAACGGGAAGCTGGGGGGTAAAGTTTGCAAGGACTCACCTAACCAGCGCTGCCCCCGCAACGGTAAGTGGACGGTTTAAAGACAAGCGCAATGCTTGTCTTCAAACCAGCTGTCATCTCAAACCACTGAGGTCTCACGACTTTGGGAAGGTGATTGACAGTGGCTCCATCAGCCCGGATACCGGCCAACACGGCGGCTTGTGTTTGTTTGAGTTTAATTTCAAACAGCGTAGGCCAAATTCGCCCACACCAGCGGGGAAGTTGGTACCGGGCATCTGAACGTGTTTTTAATTTTATGAAAAATCTCTCCAAGACCTTGCGTCTGTCCGCGCTGGCGTGCGCGTGTGCGGCTGCGTGCGCTGCGCATGCGCAAACTCAAGCTGTTCCTCAACTCAAAGAGGTGGTGATTACCAGCCGCTTGCTGGGCGACACAGAATCACAGCCCCTAGGCATGAGCGTGGTGACCCAAAGCGATATTCAACGTGTGGGCGCAACCACCGTCAACGAAGCTTTGATTCGTATTTTGGGCGTGCCGGGCAGGCAAGACTTTTATGGCGGTGGTGACTATGCCCTTGACATCCGAGGGTTTGGCGGCTCCGCAGGCAGCAACCAAGCCATCATCGTGGACGGTATCAAGATCAATGAAGCCGACCTAGGAGGCACCCGATTGGCCGGCATACCCATCGAGTCCGTAGAGCGTATTGAAGTGCTGCGCGGCAGCGGTGCGGTGCTGTATGGCGAGGGCGCTACGGGCGGCGTCATTATCATCACGACCAAAGCGGGCTCTGGCAGTGCTCGCAAAACGAGCGGGTCAATCTACGGCGCAGCGGGCAGCGACGGCCTGCGCGACCTGCGCGGTACGGTGACCTATGGCAATGGCGGCTTGTCGCTGGACGCGAGTGCGCAAAAGCGCAAAACCGACAATCACCGCGATAACTTTGAATCTACCAACGAGTCGTTTGGACTCTCGGCGCAATGGAGCGGCGACTGGCTCAGGCTAGGTGCCCGCGTGGCGCGCGATGCACTAGATGCTCGCTTGCCTGGTTCGTTGTCCGCTGCGCAGTACAGCGCCAACCCAACGCAGACCAATACGCCCAACGACAAATCAGCGATTGACAACGCAAGCCACGGATTGTTTGCAGAAGCGCACTTGGCCGATTGGCGACTGACTGCAGAGATGGGCTGGAGAGAAAAAGAGCTTCGAAGCAACACCTCAGGCTTTGCTTATGAATATGACGTGAGCGCTAAAACCTATGCTTTGCGCGCAACCAACGCCAGCAG
>JANPDG010000180.1:0-2789 GCA_031431335.1 Polaromonas sp.
CACGCTGCAGCTGCGGTTGGCAAACTGCACCAGCACCTGGTCGCGCTCGCGCTGCTCTAGCTCGCCGTACAAAGCCAGCGCTTGGTAGCCTTGGCCTTGCAACACGGCCAGCAGGTCGCGGCATTGCTGCTTTGTGTTGCAAAAGGCCAATGTGCTCTCGGGCCTGAAGTGCGCCAGCAGTTGGCCCACAGCTTGCAGGCGCTCGTTGCTTTTGACTTCATACCAGCGCTGCTCGATTTGGTTGCCTGCGTGCTGCAACTCAACTTTGACAGTTTGCGGGTCGCGCATGAACTGCTGGCTTAACTTGGCAATACCTTCGGGGTAGGTGGCGGAAAACAGCAAGGTTTGCCGCTCTTTGGGGCATTTTTTGGCGACAACTACGATGTCATCAAAAAAGCCCATGTCCAACATGCGATCAGCTTCGTCTAGCACCAAGGTGTTGAGCGCTGATATATCTAGACTGCCGCGCTCTAGGTGGTCCATCACGCGGCCGGGCGTGCCCACCACGATGTGTGCGCCTTGCTCTAGGCTGGCGGTCTGCCCACGCAGGGGCACGCCACCGCACAGGGTGACCACTTTGATATTGGACGTAGCGCGGGCTAAGCGGCGCACCTCGGTGCTGACCTGGTCAGCCAACTCGCGCGTGGGGCACAGCACCAAGGCTTGCACGGCAAAGCGGCGTGCATTCAGATTGGACAGCAGGGTTAGCGCAAATGCGGCGGTTTTGCCGCTGCCGGTTTTGGCCTGGGCAATGATGTCTTTGCCTGCAAGTGCCAGCGGCAAACTGGCCGCCTGAATGGCGGTCATGGCCGTGTAGCCCAGCTGGGTGAGGTTGTCTACCGTTTCGGGGGTCAGAGACAATTGGCTAAAAAGAGCGCTGTTGGCAGGGCTATTGGTGTCAGAGAGGTTTTTATGCGGGAAGGGCGTGGATTTCATCACCCATTATGCGGCTGGCAGATGTATTTAAGGGTTTGCCCACCCCCACGCTAGTTATTTACCTCTAGACACCACCTAATTCATAGAAAAGTCACTAAATCATTGCAAAATAGCACGGTCGTTCTATTTTATTCATTTTGACCCACTATGACCATTGCTATTTTGCCTGTTGCCTCTGCAGACACTGCTAAGCGCCTAGCTGGGGCTAAGACTGCGCCCAAGGCACAGGCCAAAGGCCAGCAGACCAAAGCCGCTATTGTGGACGCCGCTCTGGGCTTGGCCACGCAAATTGGCCTAGAGGGTCTCAGTATAGGCGCGCTGGCCGAAGTCACGCAAATGAGCAAGTCAGGCGTGTTTGCTCACTTTGGCTCGCGCGAAGAGCTGCAAATATCTGTCGTACGTGAGTACCATGCGCGCTTTGAAGAAGAAGTGTTTTATCCCGCCCTGCAAGCCGCGCGCGGCCTGCCCCGCGTGCGGGCGCTGTTTGACAACTGGATGAAACGCACCTCAGTCGAGATTGACTCGGGCTGCATATATATCAGCGGCGCAGTCGAGTTTGACGACCGGCCCGGCCCGGTGCGCGACGCGATTGCCTCGTCGGTCAAGACCTGGCTGGCTGCCATGCACCGCTCAGTGACCAACGCGCAAGAAGAAGGCCACTTGGATGCCACGGCCAGCGCACAGCAAATTTTGTTTGAAATCCACGGTTTGATTTTGGCCTTGCACTACGAAGCGCGTTTTTTAAAAACGCCCGGCTCTATCGACCGTGCATTGCAAGGTTTTGAAAATATTTTGCAAAGATATTCGGAATTTTCCGACGTAAATATTGACAAGTTAGCTACTAAAAAAGTAGCTAAACATAAACTCTAATTTATTTTATTACTTTATTTTGATCTGAAGGAACCCACCATGCCAGTCTACAACCCACCTCTACGCGACATGCAGTTTGTAATGAACGAGGTGCTTAACGTCACCGAAGAGTTCAAGGCCATTCCTAAATACGCCGATGCCGACATTGACACCATCAACGCAGTGCTAGAAGAAGGCGGCAAATTTGCCACCGAGGTGATCTTTCCGCTCAATATCAGCGGCGACGAAGAAGGCTGCAAGCTAGACATCACCACCCACGCCGTCACCACACCCAAAGGCTTTAAAGAAGCCTATGCTAAATATGTAGAAGGTGGCTGGCCAGCGCTCAGCTGCGACCCAGCGTTTGGCGGCCAAGGCTTGCCACTGGTGGTGAACCAGTGCTTCTATGAAATGCTCAACAGCGCCAACCAAGCCTGGACCATGTACCCAGGTCTCACGCATGGCGCACACGCCGCCCTGCACACGCACGGCACCGACGCGCAAAAGGCAACCTACCTGCACAAAATGACCAGCGGCGAGTGGACTGGTACCATGTGCCTGACCGAGCCACACTGCGGCACCGACCTAGGCCTAATGCGCACGAAAGCCGAAGCATTGCCAGACGGCACCTACAAAATCACCGGCAACAAGATCTTCATCAGCGCTGGTGAGCACGACATGGCGGGCAACATCATTCACTTGGTGTTAGCACGTTTGACTGATGCACCTCCTGGCATCAAAGGTGTGAGCCTGTTCATCGTGCCTAAGTTTATGGTCAATATTGATGGCTCACTGGGTGCGCGCAACGGTATTTACTGCGGCGGCCTCGAGCACAAAATGGGTATCCACGGCAATTCCACAGCACAAATCGTGCTGGACGGCGCGATTGGCACCATGGTGGGCCAGCCTAACAAAGGCATGCAAGGCATGTTTGTGATGATGAACGCCGCACGCTTGGGCGTGGGCAACCAGTCGCTCGGCTTGACAGAAGTGGCTTACCAAAA
>JANPDG010000181.1:0-30317 GCA_031431335.1 Polaromonas sp.
CACGGCCTGGTGCCCGCCGCTATGCACACGCTGTCGCTGTTTGACGAAGTAGACGAGCCGCCCACACCAGCCCAGCATGCCGTAACCCCTGCACGTACATCAGCCCATGTGCAAAACGCCAAAGCCCTGCGCGACCCCACACGCCTATTAGCCGCCATGGACATCATTAACAAAACCCAAGGCAAAAACGCGCTGTACTTTGCCACCGCACATAACTCGCTGAACAATGCGCCGATGCGGATTGCGTTTAATCGGATACCGGATATAGAGACGGAGCAGTAGTGAGCAGGCTTTCAAAAAGCCCCAAGGCGATTAAATCAATTGCAAGCGTTCGTTGAGCACACGCGTGGCTATGCCAGGCGCTAAGCGTGCCTGCTCAACCACATCCACTTTAAAAGGCAGGCTACTGGCTTCGAACGCGTCGACTAAATCAGCCCGGGCGCGCCAGTCCAAAAGCTGGGGTTCAGAGATCAAAATGTCGAGGTCTGAATAAGGCCGCGCATGGCCTGTGGCGCGCGAGCCAAAAACCCAGGCTTGCACACCTTGTTGGGTAGAAGGGTCGTTGCTAGCTGCGGGCTGGGCTAACACGCTGCGCAGTATGTGGCATACCGTTTCAACGTGCTGCGGGCTTAGGTCAATACCGTCCATTGGACAGGCTGGATGTACGTAGGGCGCTAGCATCATGCACCCTTTTGCTTTGCAACAGCTTGTGCAAGTGAGGACGCGGGTGCAGTGTCGTGCGGCGCAATTACGGCAACGGCAAGGGTGAGCTGTTCTAACAAATGGGCTGCGTCTTTGGCGAAGGCCGAAGCCTCTAACGCCACAGCTTGGGCGCGCTCTTCATCGTAAGCATGGCTAGTGCCGTTGCGCATATCGCGCCAGCGCCTCCAAGTATCCATCTCCATAGGCAAATTGGCATCCAACGCACGGCGCAAAAGATCGTTAAAACTCAAATCACGTACAAGGTCGGCAGACTCGGCCCGCTCTATCAATACTCTTCGCGCTGCACGCACAGACAGCTCGTAACTAAATTCAAAACTTTGGATAACCGATGAACGCAAATGCGGCTTCAGCGGGTCACCTTGTGCGCAGGCCTGCCAAAAGCTGATGGCTTCAACGAGTTGCGCCAAGGCTTTACGCAGTGTGCTCAGGTCAATAGGTGCAGTGGTCATTGGTTAATGGTAGCAGCAAAAATCAGCGTAGGCTATTGTGCATTGTGTGACGCAGTTGCGCTAAGAAATTACTATCCAGCCTTTTAATGCATCCACTTTTTTAGGCAAGCCATAGCGCGCATGGCCCGCATCGTGCTGCCCCTTCACCTATGTAGCTTGTAGCATGTACAACACGGCGTCTAGGATGTTGCCGCTAGCGCCGCCTGTGTGCGATTAATCCTGAAACTGTATCAATTAGCTAAACGTCGCACAAAAAACGCAATTATTTCGTCGCGCGCGCCAATCGTCGGTTGGCCAACTTCGTCAATCAAGTGCGCAGTGACTACGCTGTGCGGCGTAGCCACCACATGTTCAAAAAATGAATTGAGACCAGTTTGATTGGCAGCATCGTTTGGCAATATGTGCGCTACGAACCGCTGGCCTAACGCTTTTGAGTACGCCGCAAACGCTCAGCCTTGCAAAAGCTATCGCCTTCGAATCGATAGGCCATCACGGTTAAGTCTTCTTTGTCTAGTCGTTGTTTAACTGCAATCAGTTCCTCAGGGGCAATTTCCAGGCCCGATGGATCGTCAAATGGCAGAGATGGCTGGCACAATACGGGTGCTAATACCGCCGGCTCCAACATCATGGTAAGCGCAAAGTTGCCGGTAAAGCACATGCCAATAGCGCCCACACCAGGGCCACCGCACTCAGCAAGCGCTAGCCTTGCCAAGGAACGCAGCCAATGCGTGATAGGACTAGATTTATTGGTTCCCTTTTTATTAGCGAAGGCACGAAATTCAGCGCTAATGCACGCACGCCGCATAACGGCTTCGCCTTCTTCGGCGCTAGGCACGGCACCATCGGTGCCGAAAAGTGAAGGCATATAGACTGTAAATCCTGCGTCACGTACCCAGCGGGCAAAGCGGGCGACCTGTGGGCTGATGCCGGGCATCTCCGTCATGACAATAACAGCGGGGCCGCTACCAGCGACATAGGTTTTTTTATTTATGTCATCAAACGCAAGGTCACGTTGATCAAAATCTTCCAACGCATCGCATTGGTTCATATCATTAGGCATGAAAACTCCTGAAATAAGAGCTTGTATTACATCGCGTTAAGTGCTTTTTTACAGGTGTCATTTATAACATTATTAATGCATAATTTGCCATATGTATGATTTTACGATTTTGATACTGAACCAAGCTTTTGCGTCCAATGTAGCCCTCACACTCGACATCTTGTCAACTGCAGCGCTTTTGGCTAAGCAGTTAGGCGTAGCGCAGCCGCGTTGGCGCGTAGTATCTGAAAGTGCAGGACCAGTGACGCTAACTAACGGACTCCAATTGTCTACAGATAAGCTGTCGTTGCGCGCTAGCGCAGACAACTCAGTGTGGGTTATCCCAGGTATGGGTGTTGACAGCCCTCTAAGTGCAGTTGCACGCATGCAAGAGGCTGATGCCCTATGGGCTGCAAAAGCCATTAGTAAACATGTACAACGCGGCGGCAAAGTGGCTGCGAGCTGTTCATCGGTGCTGCTTTTACAAACTGCTGGTGTGCTGGCTGGTAAAACCGTCACCACATCGTGGTGGCTGGCATCGCACTTGCGCCATGCACAACCTGATTGCATAGTTAACGCGCAGCGTATGGTAATAGCAGACGGCAACGTTGTTACAGCTGGAGCAGCACTGGCGCACACCGATTTAATGCTACAACTGCTGCGCAGAAGCTGCGGTGAAACATTGGCTGAAACTGTATCTCGCGTATTGCTAATTGATAGTCGCGCAGCACAGGCACACTATGTAATTCCGTCGGTGCTGGCCAGCGGCAATGCATTGGTGGCACATTTATCGGCAAATATCGAGGCAGCGCTACCTAAGGTGCCTAGCATGCAAGACTTAGCCCGACAAATGTGTGTAAGTGAGCGTACTTTAGCGCGCCGCGTTATAGCCGCTACAGGTTTACCGCCACTGGCACTGGTACAACACGTGCGCTTGGCAAGAGCACGAATGCTGCTGGAAACAAGCCGACTGCCCGTAGAGCAAGTGGCCGAACAAGTAGGCTATGCTGATGCCACAGCATTACGTCGGATGATGAAGAAAGCAATGGGTGCTACACCGCGGCAATTGCGCTGGGTTGTTGACATTTAATTTTTGGTTCACATTCAATCTTTATCAGTATTTGTACACCGGCATTGTGACTCGCCACCTGCATAACGTGCGATTCAAAGGAAGAGCATCCGGCCTTAGCCAGATCAAGTTCTAACAACAAGCAATAAGATCAAAAAGACGCTAAGAAGTGACTATCCAACCTTCTAACGCATCCACCTTTTTAGGCAACCCATAGCACGCATGGCCTGCGTCGTGCTGCGCTTTAGCCCAGGCCACTTGCAGCATGCACAGCACGGCGTCCAGGCTGTCGCCGCTGGCGTCGTCTGCCAAAGTGTCGCGTTGGGCGTGGGTGAGTTTAAGGCGCAGTTTCAGTCGCGTCTGGCCGTGCTCTAGCGCGGTGATCAGGTCTTTGCGGGCGATCAAGCGGTCGGGCGTTTGTTTGGCTTTGTCGTCAGATTTATAGCTGCGGTGGCCCAGAATTTCGCGGGCTAGCAGGCCAGGGTAGGCTTCTAGCGCGACACGCCTTGGCTGGCCTGCAGCATCTCTGTCAGCGGTATCGCCTTCATGTAGTGCCGGGAAATGCACACCAGCGTCTAGCAGGCGCGGCGTACCGGCGTGTAGCATGTAGGCCACGGGCGGGTTGACCCATTTCATGCTGGGGCTGCTGCCTGCAGGCAGGTCGGTAGCGCGGTGGGCAAACTTGCCGCCCACGGGCCGCGCATCGCAAAATGCCTTGAAGGTCGCCCGAATATCTTCGCGCGACAGGCTAGCGTAATGGCGAATGCATTGTCCCCAGTCAGTAGGCCACTGTAGATGCTCTACCAGCTCACGCGGCAGGCCAAACGGCAGGTCAAAACCGCCGATCCAGTCGGTGCGTGCAACGAGCCAATCGCTAAAGCTATCTAAAGTTTCTACACGCTCTAAATGCGACAACAGCACACGTCCTTTATCGCTGGAACCCACCGCAAACACAATAGGTTTTCGCTTGCTAGGGCTACTAGAAAAATCACATCCAATAACTTGCATAGAGCTATCCCAACGCCAACGCAATCACGCCCACCCCAATCAACGCCGCCCCCATGACGCGCAAAGTCCGATCGCCCTCACCCAGCAAATGCCCGCCAATCAGCGCCGCAAACAGCATGCTCACCTCGCGCGCAGGGGCAACATGGCTTACGGGGGCTATGAGCACGGCATACAGCACACACACATAGGCGATGGGGCTGAAGATAGCGACCACAGCGGCATACTTCCATTGCAGCCTCCATAGTCGCTTGGCCTCTGGTATGTCGCGCAGCACGGGAACTATGGCGTACGGCAGGCGCAGCATGTTGCACCAGTAGTCAAACAAGATAGGCGAGATGGCGATAACTTTGACGGCATAGGCATCCAGCACGGTGTAGCAGGCAATCAGCGCGCCGGTGAGCAAGCCCCACAGCACACCGGCTATTACGCGCTCTTTTTTAGCAGGGTCGTGCGCGGCCTTGAACAACGCAGGGCCGCCAGCAATTAAAAACACCCCAACGACCACGCCCGCAATGCCCAGCACGCCCAGGCTAGATAGCTGCTCACCAAACACAATCACCGCCACAGACGACGACAGCAGCGGCCCGCTACCGCGTGCCAGCGGGTAGACAACGGTCAGGTCACTTCTGCGGTAGCCAGTGAGCAGGCAATAAAAATATACCCAATGGACGAACCCGCTCAGTGCAATCAGGCTCCATTCAATGATGCCCCAGGTGGGCACAATGTCCCAGCCTAGCCAAATGCACAGCGGTGTCCAAAAAACCGCCATGATGATGGCGTTAAAGAAGGTAAACCGCGCATCGCCGTTGGCCTTTTTGGCAGCAATGTTCCAGCCCGCGTGGATCAGCGCGCTCAGCAGAACCAGGCCGACTGCCGTCAGCGGCAAGGCTTACGCTCTGCCAATAATGCTGGCGGTGGCCATCAGCTCTTCGAGCAAGGCCAAGCTGACTTTGCCGCTCACGCCATACGGGTTGAGCTCAGGCTTTTCAGAGTATTTCAGCACGATGGATGTATTGAGTTTGGCCAAATTCACTTGGCCCATGGTCCAGCCGCCAAAGCGGCGCTCGGTGATCTCTTCGTAGTCTAGCAGCACCACGTCTTTGTGGCGGGTGTCTTTGCAAATATGGTTGTACAGCTCGCTCACCGAGTCACGCCCACCCTCAATCGCCTGCAAAAATATGCCTGCGCCGTAACACAAGATGCCTGTGATGCCAGAGGCGGGGTTGTGTGTGCGCGAGGTGGCCAGTATCTCGTCGATATGTTCTGGCTTGTCGAGGTTGGCCAAACGGCTAACGTAAAGAAGACGTACTAACATGGGGAGTCCTTTTATTTTTTTATGCTTGCGTGCCGCTACTTTGGCGCGGAATCAGCGACAAAAACTCACGGCGCAGGTCGGTGTTCTTCAAGAAACTGCCGCGCATCACGGAGTTAATCATCTTACTGTCCATGTCTTTCACGCCGCGCCAGCCCATACAGTAGTGGCTGGCTTCCATGACGATAGCCAGGCCATCGGGCTGGGTTTTTTGCTGAATCAAGTCAGCCAGCTGCACGACTGCTTCTTCTTGAATCTGCGGGCGACCCATGACCCACTCGGCCAGGCGCGCGTACTTGGACAAACCAATCACATTGGTGTGCTCGTTGGGCATCACGCCAATCCACACTTTGCCAATCACGGGGCAAAAGTGGTGGCTGCAGGCGCTGCGCACAGTGATGGGGCCGACGATCATCAGCTCGTTCAAATGCTCAGCATTGGGAAACTCGGTAATGTTGGGGGCTTTGACATAACGGCCGTTGAACACTTCGTTCAAATACATTTTGGCCACGCGGCGGGCGGTGTTTTGGGTGTTGTGGTCGGTGTCGGTGTCGATCACCATGCTTTGCAGCACGCCTTTCATTTTGATTTCGACTTCGTCCAGCAGCTTGGCCAGCTCGCCGGGCTCGATAAAGTCGGCAATATTGTCGTTGGCGTTAAAACGCTTTTTAGACGCCTTGATTCGCTCGCGGATGATGGTGGACATGGGGGTGCCGATGTCTGTGTCGGGGGTGGTCATGGAATCTTTAGTTTTCATTAACATGGCGATAATATTAACCCATCTAAAATAATAAGGTTTTTAAGCAGTTTTCCGACGTGGATATTAGATAGTTAGCTATTAATTTAATAGCGATTTCCGGTGATCCACAGCCCAGCGCGCATGACAGCGAAGGCAATATGGTCGCGCAGCCGTTGCGCCAGAGGCCGGTTGACGTATTCTGCAGGGTCGATTGGTTCGCCACTTTGCGCCATAGCCTGCTCAAGCTGGGCGCGCAAGGTGTGCGCAAACTCTGGGCCTTGCACCACCACATTGGCTTCGCGCGCTAACAGCAAGCTCAAGGGGTCCAGATTGGACGAGCCCACCGTAGCCCAAGCTTGCGGCTGATCCGCATCAATCACGGCCACCTTGGCGTGCAAAAAGCTGGCCGAATATTCGTGAATTTCGACACCAGCTTGCAGCAACGCGCTGTAGACGGGCCGCGCCGCGTGGTATTGCATGAAATACTCATATTTTCCCTGCAGCAGCAGCTTGACTTTAACGCCGCGCCGCGCTGCTGCAATGATGGCCTTGCGCAGCTTGCCACCGGGCAAAAAGTAAGCATTGGCAATGATGATCTCGTGGCGTGCCAAGCCAATAGCTTTGAGGTAAGCGCGCTCAATATTTTTGCGGTTGCGCACGTTGTCGCGCAGCACCAGCGCAGCTTTGCACAGGGGGCTAGTGTCCTCCAATGACTGCAGCGCTGCAGCGGCCTTAGTTTGCCTACCAAACAGCACTGCACGCGAGCTGACCCACGAGGTCATGGCGGCACTGATGTCGCGCTGGCGCAGTTTGTGAAAGGCCTGAAGGCGCTGCCACAGGCTGGCTGTCGCGTCGAGCACAGCATCTACCAGTGGGCCGGTAACGCGCACTGCAAAGTCAAACCGCGCAGCGGTTAAGACGCCATGATTAGGGTCGTAAAAGTCATCCAAAATATTAATGCCGCCGCAAAACGCCACTGCGCGCTCACTGCCGCCGTCCACTACGCACAGCTTGCGGTGCAGTCTGCGCCAACGGCTGGGCTCCAGCAGGCCCAGCCAACCCACAGGGTTAAACACCAAGCACTGCACGCCTGCCGCGTCAAATCGCTCGCGCCAGTCGGCGGGCAGCGTGCCCGTGCCCACGCCGTCCACAGCCAACTGCACGCGCACGCCGCGCAGCGCGGCGCGGGCCAGCGCGGCACCTATGTCTGCACCACTGGCGGTAAAGTCAAAAATATACGTCTCCATGCGAATATCATGTTGCGCGGCGTCCATAGCCTGCACCATGGCAGGAAAGAACTCTTGCGTGCCCTGGAGCAGCGCAACATGGTGACCGGGCGTAAAGAGGGCCATGAAATTCAAAGGATCTGTGCGAAAAGCGTGCAGTCTACAGCGCAAAATCCACCATGAGCGGCAAATGGTCTGACATGCGCGCCCACACTGCGCCGCGCGGCACATGGCTGGCCAGCGGCACGGCATGGCGCGCAAACACATGGTCTAGCTGCACCAAAGGCAGCCGCGATGGAAATGTAGGGCGCCGCGGGTAGACCACTGGCTTGGCATTAACTGCGCTTTTCATAGCGTCATTGGCCCATTTCACAGGCACACCGGGGCTATTGAAGTCACCTGCCACGACCAAAGCTGCATCTTTAGGTATTTCACGTTGAATGAATTGGGCTAGCTGCGCGAGCTGGCGCGCACGGCTGGCAGCGATCAACCCAAGGTGCAGCACAATCACATGCACCGGCGTCTCGTGTACCAGCACCTCGCTGTGCAACAGTCCGCGCTGCTCAAACCGGTGGTCACTCATGTCTTCGTGCTGATGGCTAATCACTGGCCAACGCGACAGCAGCGCGTTGCCGTGTTCGCCGTGGCGCGTGATGGCGTTGCTGCGGTACACGGCTTCGTAACCCTCGGGTGCAAGGTAGTCTGCCTGCCCCAGCTCGGGCCAGCGGGTAAAGTAGTCTGCCTCTTTGCGGTTGACGCTGCGCACCTCTTGCAGACAGATGATGTCGGCATCAAACTGCTCTACCGCGTGCACCATGTCGTGAATCTGCAGCCGCCTGCGCGGCCCCAAGCCGCTCACGCCTTTGTGGATATTCCAAGTGGCTACGCGCAGGTTTGCAGTCGGGGTGGTCTTCATAAGCCTATTGTGACAAAGATGCAGGATGTCTTTGTGACATATAGACTTTACCTGTTTTTTTGGCAGTTTTCCGACGTGGATATTAGATAGTTAGCTATAAATATAATAGCAATTTAATCTGCACCAGCGCTACACTGCGTAGCTAGGCGTAGCGCGGCAGCATGAGCACCGCCTCTGCGTTGGAGGCCGAGCTGCACATATCTGCTGCTGCATGCAAACTAAGCCATTGGTAGGCCATATGCTCACGCGGGCTCAGCACGACAGCGGTGCCCTTGGGTACCAGCAGGCCAAACACATGCTCGGTATTGCGCACCACTGCGGGGGCGTATCGGTGGCGCCACTGAGGGTAAATGTCGTAAATATTTTGCAGATGCCAGTTGCGCAGCTCGCAGCCTGGCAGCGCGGTATCGATCCCGGTTTCTTCCCACACTTCGCGCCGCGCTGCGCACCCCGGCGGCTCGTCAAGAGCATCTAAGCTGCCCGTGACGGACTGCCAAAACCCACTGCCTGCACCTGCAGCCCCTGTATCGCTACAGCGCTCCATCAGCAGCACAGACTGGTCAGCGCGGTAGATGACCACCAGCACGGACACTGGTATTTTGAAAGTAGGTGGCAGCATAGTGCCAGTGTAGCTACGCCACAATGCCGCTGCGCTTAAGCGCCTGCAGGTGCTGCACTGACCGTGGGCGCACGCAGGCGAATGTGCAGTTCTTTGAGCTGCTTCTCGTCCACTGGCGAAGGCGCTTGGGTGAGCAAACACTGGGCGCGCTGGGTCTTAGGGAAGGCAATCACATCGCGGATCGACTCTGCACCGGTCATCAAGGTGATGATGCGGTCTAGGCCAAACGCCAAGCCGCCATGCGGTGGCGCGCCATACTGCAGCGCGTCAAGCAAGAAACCAAACTTAAGCTGCTGGTCCTCAGGGCTGATTTTCAGGGCATCAAACACTTTGGCCTGCACATCAGCGCGGTGAATACGCACCGAGCCGCCACCGATCTCCCAGCCGTTGAGCACCATGTCGTAGCCTTTGGCAATGCACTTCTCTGGCGCGGTGACCATCCAGTCTTCGTGGCCGTCTTTGGGCGCAGTAAACGGGTGGTGCACAGCGGTGTAACGCTGGCTTTCTTCGTCAAATTCAAACATCGGAAAGTCCACCACCCACATCGGAGCCCAGCGGTCTTCAAACAGGCCGTTCTTTTTGCCAAACTCGCTGTGACCGATTTTCAGGCGCAACGCGCCAATAGCGTCGTTCACAATCTTGGCTTTGTCCGCGCCAAAGAACAAAATGTCGCCGTTTTGCGCGCCGGTGCGCTCGACGATAGCTTTCAAAGCTGCATCGTGCAGGTTTTTAACGATAGGCGACTGCAAGCCTTCGCGACCTTTGGTGATGTCGTTGACCTTGATCCAGGCCAAGCCCTTGGCGCCATAGATTTTGACAAACTCGGTGTAAGCGTCAATCTCACCGCGCGAGATGCCCGCACCTTCCACGCCGCCCTTGGGCACGCGCAGGGCTACTACGCGGCCGTTTTTCATCAATGCAGGTGCAGAAAACACCTTAAAGTCCACGTCGCCCATCACGTCGGTCAGCTCGGTGAACTCGAGATTGAGACGCAGGTCAGGCTTATCCGAGCCATATTTGTACATCGCGTCTGCATAGGTCATGACCGGGAACTCACCCAAGTCAACGTTCTTGGTCTTCTTGAATACTTCAACCATCATGCCTTGGAACATGTCGCGGATTTCTTGCTCGGTGAGGAACGAGGTTTCGATATCAATCTGCGTAAATTCTGGCTGACGATCAGCGCGCAGGTCTTCGTCACGGAAGCATTTGGTGATTTGGTAATAACGGTCGTAGCCAGCCACCATCAGCAGTTGCTTAAACAACTGGGGCGACTGCGGCAGCGCAAAAAACTGACCTTCTTGCACACGGCTGGGTACCAAATAGTCTCGCGCACCCTCGGGCGTGCTCTTGGTCAGCATCGGCGTTTCAATGTCAACAAAACCATGCGTGTCGAGGTAGTTGCGCACGGTCATGGCCACTTTGTAGCGCAGCATGAGGTTGTTTTGCATGTACGGGCGGCGCAGATCGAGCACGCGGTGGGTCAGGCGCGTGGTCTCGCTCAGGTTATCGTCGTCCAGTTGAAACGGAGGCGTGACAGACGCATTGAGCACAGTCAGCTCATGGCACAAAATCTCAATCTTGCCACTTTTGAGGTTCTCATTCACTGTGCCAGCTGGGCGCGCGCGCACCAAGCCTTTGATCTGGATGCAAAACTCGTTGCGCAGGCCCTCGGCGGCTTTGAACATGTCGGCGCGATCTGGGTCGCACACCACTTGCACATAGCCTTCGCGGTCGCGCAGGTCAACAAAAATCACGCCCCCGTGGTCGCGGCGCCGGTTGACCCAGCCGCACAGCGTAACGACTTGGCCAAGGTGCGCCTCGGTCACTAAGCCGCAATAGCTGGTGCGCATTTGGGACAACATTACAGGGGTAGCTTCTGACATATATACAACTTCCAGCCCACGCGGGGCATACTTAAAAATTAAGATGAGGTTTGGGCGGGTAATACGGCAGCAGCACCTGGCACCACAACCCCCATTGACACAACGTATTTGAGCGCTTCGTCAACGCTCATTTTCAGCTCAATGCAGTCGGCCTTTTTGAGCATCACAAAGTAACCGCCCGTCGGGTTAGGTGTAGTGGGCACATACACGCTCACATAGTCGCCATGCAAATGGTTCACCACATCGCCGCCTGGTGTGCCGGTAACAAAAGCAATCGTCCACACGTCTGCGCGCGGCCACTGGATCAGCACGGCCTTGCGAAAGGCGTTACCACTGTCAGAAAATAAAGTGTCCGAAACCTGCTTGACGCTGGAGTAAATGGACCGCACCACGGGAATGCGGTTGAGCAGGGCATCCCACCAGTCGACCAGCTTTTTACCAAAAAAGTTGCTGGCTACTGCACCGACCAATAACAAAATAGCAAAGGCCAAAATGACGCCAAAACCGGGAATATTCACCCCCAGCAAGCTCACAGGCCGCCAGGTGGTCGGCAAAATCAGCAGGGTTTTGTCAAGACTAGAGACAATCCACTCGAGCACCCATACCGTGATACCAAGAGGCACGATCACCAAAAGACCAGCAAGAAGCCATTTACGTATGGATTTCATAGGGCGTTTCTATTATGTAGCTGAGCTTGCGCTGGGCGCCGCAGCTGCTTTGGCTGCAGGCGCAGGGCTAGGCGCTGGGCTGACGCTTGGTGCGCTGGCCGTCGCAGGTGCACTGGCCGCCGCAGGTGCGTTGGCAGTGTCTGCGACCTTGGCGTCTGTTTTGGTGTCCGGTTTGGCCTCAGTGCCTACGCCAGAGTTGGCTCCGTCGCTGGCTTTGCCAGCTTCGCCACCGCGAAAGTCAGTGACATACCAACCAGAGCCTTTGAGCTGAAAACCTGCAGAGGTGAGCTGTTTTTGAAACGCCCCGGCTCCGCAGGCTGGACACACAGTAAGCCGCGCATCAGAAATTTTCTGCAAAACGTCTTTGGCATGGCCGCAGGCTTCACATTTATAGGCATAGATGGGCATGAAATAAGGAGTTTTGTTGCAAAACCTCTGATTATAAAGCCCTGCCCCCAAAACCCTCCATAACTTTGCTTGCGCAGCTGGCTGTTACTGGCCTACAATTTATAAAAGAAATCGTTGCGGTATATTTCTAACTCATTAACCTCTTGCACACTATGACAAAACATATCTGGATTTTGGCCCTCGCCACCTTGGCACTGACTGCTTGTAGCAAAAAAGATGACGCTCCTGCAGCGCCAGCCGCCGCGCCGCCAGCTGCCAGAGCAGCCGCTGCGTCTGCCCCAGCTGCTGCACCAGCCAACACCGAAGAAAAAATACTCAACGTCTACAACTGGCCGGACTACATTGCCAAAGACATGTTGGCCAATTTTGAAAAAGAAAGCGGCATCAAAGTCAACTACCAAACCTTTGAGAACAACGAAGCTTTGAACGCCAAACTGGTCGCTGGCAACACTGGCTACGACATTGTGGTGCCAGGCTCCACCTTTTCCAAAGGCCAGATTGAAGCGGGCATGCTGCAAAAGCTAGATTTAAGCAAAATCCCCAATGCAGGTAACCTAGACCCCGCGCTGATGGCTAAACTGGTCTCGGTAGACCCGACCAATTCCTATCTGATTCCCTGGGCTTGGAGTTTTACGACCGTAGGCATCAACAAATCCAAAGTCGCCAAAGCCTTGGGCACCACGCCCATGCCTACCAACGCGTGGGACTTGGTTTTTAACCCCACCTACACATCCAAACTCAAGTCTTGCGGCATTGCCTACCTAGACTCTCCCACCGAAGTGCTTCCCCCTGCACTACATTACCTAGGCAAAGACGCTTACTCCAGCGACGCTGCCGACCATAAAGCGGCAGGCGAGATGCTGGCCAAGGTGCGCAAAGACATCCGTTTGTTCTCCAGTACCATGATTGACGACCTGGCTGGCGGCAAAGCCTGCGTGGCACTGGGCTGGGCTGGCGATATCAATATTGCCAAAGGACGCGCGGTAGAAAACAAAACCGGCTTTGTGATTGAAGCCTTGATCCCGCAAAATGGCGGCTTGATTTTCTTTGACAACTTAGCCGTGACCAAAGATGCCAAGCACCCTAACAACGCCCATGCGTTCATTAACTACTTCCTCAAGCCTGATGTATCAGCGGCTTTTACCAATGAGCTGAGCTACATGACCGCAAACAAAGCCAGCGCAGCCATGGTCAAGCCTGAGATGGCGACTGATAAATCGATATTTTTAGAGCCTGCTGCCTTAGCTGCCATGGTGCCCGCGGGCAACTTTACCAATGCTTCGCGCGAGTCACTGAGCAACGTGTACACCGCGTTCAAAAAAGGTAAGTAAGCGACTATATGCCAGCGTCCAAGCACACAGGGCTTAAGCCCGGAACATGGGTGAAGGCTCTTACGCCTGCAGCCCTGATCCGGGCTCTCACGCCGGGTAGCAAGACCGTGCTGGGCATTCCTTATCTTTGGTTGTTGTTATTTTTTGCGCTGCCGTTTGCTATTTTGCTGCGCATCAGCTTGACCGACATGGGCGAAGGTCTAGACCCTTTTGCCGAGATGCTGTCTTACAACCAAGGGGCTTGGCGCTTAACTTTGAAAGTAGACAATTACGTGTCTATTTTTCGTGGGGAAGATGGTGGCTTGGGTAGCACTATTTATACAGAGTCTTATTTGCTGTCGCTCAAATACGCTTTTTTAACCACGATTTTCTGTCTCTTCATTGGCTACCCTTTTGCATATTTTATAGCGCGCGCTCCGGTTCATCAGCGGCCCCTGCATTTAATGCTGGTCATGCTGCCGTTTTGGACCTCATTTCTGCTGCGCGTGTATGCATGGAAAGGCATTTTGGCCGATCAAGGTATTGTCAATGACACCCTGATGGCGCTGGGCATTATTGCAGAGCCCATCCAAATGCTCTACACCGATGTGTCCATGCTGGTAGGTATGACGTATGTGTACCTGCCTTTTATGATTCTGCCCTTGTATGCCAACCTGGTCAAAATGGACTTGCGGCTGATTGAAGCAGCCCAAGACCTGGGTGCGAGCCCCTGGACCACGTTTTGGAAGGTAACGGTGCCACTCAGCCGCGCGGGCATCATTGCCGGATCGATGCTAGTTTTTATTCCGTGCGTCGGCGAGTTTGTTGTGCCCTCACTCTTGGGTGGGGCGGAGAACATCATGATAGGCCGCGTGGTATGGGACGAAATGTTCAGCAGCAACAATTGGCCTCGTGCCTCTGCTTTAGCCATCATCATGATTGTGGTGGTGATTGCGCCACTGGTGTGGTATCAGCACCGCTTAACACAGCGCGCACCTTACTGATCACACAGGTATACAGTCCATGTTTAACCCTCTATTTTCTTGGGCGCACCGTCACTTGGCCAAGCTGTGGATGGCGGCGGTGTATCTTTTCTTGTATGCACCACTAGTTTTTTTGGTCATCTTTTCATTCAACAGCACCCGCCAAGACAGCGTGTTCACCGGTTTTTCATTGCGCTGGTACCAAGCACTCGGCTCTGACCCACGGCTGGTGGAGGGCTTTTTTCTGTCTCTCAAAATTGCCTTGATCAGCGCCACCTTGGCCACTGTACTGGCTACACTGGCGGCGTATGCTCTGGTGCGCATGGGCCAGTTTCGTGGCCGAGTGGCGTTTACCGGCATGGTCAATGCGCCGCTGGTCATGCCCGAGGTGATTGTGGGCATGTCGCTTTTGCTGCTAATGGTCGGCGTGCAGCGTGCGCTGGGTTGGCCTGACCGGGGCACCGTTACCATTGTGGTGGGACATATTTTACTGGGCATGGCCTACGCCACGGTGGTGATTCAATCTCGCCTGTCAGAGATGGACCGCTCACTAGAAGAAGCTGCTATGGACCTGAACTGCCGTCCGGGACAAGTGTTTTTCTTGGTGACTCTGCCCAACATAGTGCCATCTTTACTTGCAGCGTGGCTGCTGACGTTTACCTTATCGTTTGATGATGTGGTGGTATCAGAATTTTTATCAGGCCCAGGAGTCACTACTTTGCCGCAAGTGATCTTTAGTTACGCCCGCAGAGGCGTGAATCCCTCTATTTACGCAGCGGCTACGCTTCTCATGGCGGTAGTCACACTAGCAGTCGTAACCTACGCCATTTATTTGGCCAGACAGCAACGCAAATCTCTGAGCTACCAGCGATAAAACTTCATCACAATTTGCATCACCAGCAGACCCGATACAAACCCTAGCGCAGTAAAGCCCATGATACGCAGCAGTTGGTTGGTACGCTTTTGCTCAGCAATCAGCAGCTGCAAATCACTATTATTTTGCCCTTTTTGCTGCAGCAAATAGTCGTGTAGCAAACGGGGCAATTCTGGCAACAGCTTGGCGTAGCGCGGTGCTTGGGCTTTAAGTTGTTCTAGTAATTTTTGCGGACCAATTTGCTCTAACATCCATTTCTCTAAAAACGGCTTGGCCGTCGCCCATAAATCTAAGTCGGGGTCTAGATCGCGACCCAGTCCTTCGATATTGAGCAGTGTTTTTTGTAAAAGCACCAATTGAGGCTGGATTTCCACTTGGAATCTGCGCGAAGTTTGGAACAACCGCATCAGCACCATGCCCAGCGACAGCTCTTTGAGTGGGCGGTCAAAATAAGGCTCGCAGCACGCTCGAATAGCAGACTCTAGCTCGTCCACGCGCGTAGTGGCTGGCGCCCAGCCTGACTCGATGTGCAACTCAGCCACGCGCTTGTAATCACGCCTAAAAAATGCAGCAAAATTTTGCGCCAAGTACTCTTTATCCACCTCTGTGAGGGTGCCTACAATACCGAAATCAAGTGAAATATAGCGCCCGAAAGTTTGAGGCTCCAGACTCACTTGAATATTGCCAGGGTGCATGTCTGCATGAAAAAACCCATCACGAAAAACCTGAGTGAAAAATAAATTCACTCCGTCGTTCGCTAGTTTTTTAATGTCCACGCCGGCAGCGCGCAGCTTGTCTATCTGATTGATGGGCACGCCTTTCATACGCTGCATGACAATTACATCAGGATGACAAAAATCCCAATACATCTCTGGAATCAGCACCAAATTCAAACCCGCCATATTGCGGCGTAACTGGGCTGAGTTAGCAGCTTCACGCACCAAATCAAGCTCATCGTGCAGATACTTGTCAAACTCACCGACTACTTCACGCGGCTTTAACCGCTTGCCATCTGCACTCAGGCTCTCGACCCAACCAGCCATCATACGCATGAGGCCAATATCTTTGTCAATCACCTTTAGCATGCCAGGGCGAACCACCTTCACAGCCACTTCTCTTAGCTGCCCTGTTTTGTCACGCAAAATGGCAAAATGCACTTGCGCTATGGATGCACTGGCGATGGGGGTGCGGTCAAAGCTGGTGAATATCTCAGTGACTTTGCGGCCAAAGGCACGCTCAATGGTTGCCACGGCAACATCTGAACTAAATGGAGGGACCCGATCTTGCAGTAACGCAAGCTCATCTGCAATGTCCTTGGGCATGAGGTCGCGCCGAGTCGACATCACTTGGCCAAACTTGACGAAAATAGGGCCTAAGCGCTCCAACGCCTCACGCAGGCGCTGCCCTCGGGGCGCACGCAAATTGCGCCCTACTGACACAATTCGGGCGATGACCTTTAACCACGGTTTTTGAAAACTGGTGAGCACCAGTTCATCTAAGCCGTAGCGCAAAACTATAAAGACAATGAACGCACCGCGCCAAATTCGTTGGATAAATCCCATGCCGTGTGCCTAGCTGCGCGCTTGTGGTGTTGCTGTGGATGCTGCATCGGAGGTGGCAGATCCGGTCGCAGGTGAGGGTGCAAATTTTTTCAACATCTGCCCTGCTTGGCGCAGTGCCTGCATCGCGCTATGGGCAGCTGTATCACCAACGATGCGGCTCAAATCTTCTTCAGCATCCCAGCGCACATGGTCCACCAACCAATTCACCTGCGCAGCGAGCTGCACATCGCCTTGAATTTGAATGGCTGGTTTTTCACCGCGCAGGGTGGTTTGCAACAGCATAAGCGGATTGGTTTCGGTCACAGTGACTGTCAAATCCGCCTTGGCACTTTGGCTTGCTAAGTCAAGCAAACCCGCAGGTGTGGCTACGAGTTTCATCGAGATAGGAGCCATCAGCATTTCGGCGACTTGGCCTTTTTGCCTTGCGAGCCTGGCCATGGCCTCGGGCTCTTGCTGCAACACATGGTTAAGAGCTAACACAATGCGCTGCTGCAGTTCACGCACCAACCAATCGGGTGGTTGCAACCATGCAGGCAATTGCTGCAAATCGGGTGGAAATATGCCGGGCAAAGAAAAAGGGGACGATGTGTTCATACGTCCCCTAATTATGACCCGTGTACAGCGCAATGTGCGCTATCAGGTCATTTACTGCGTGGTGATCGCTCAGTAGTTGGGCTTAGTGCAGGGCTTGCACACCAGCCACCAGCCAGCCACCGCTGCCCGATTTGGCCTTGCTCATGTTCCACACCTCACGGAAAGGACCCGGGCTTTGCGATGGGTCTTCTTTGATGGTGCCATTAAATTCGACACTGGCCAGCCAAACGGTGCCCACATCTTCGATACCTAGCAGCTTAGCGTCCAGAGCCAGTACCTCGGTGTGATTCAGGCCTGCGCCCGTATGCTGCTCGCGCTCAGCAAGCTGCGATTTGATCTCACCCAGCATCTCGTCCGTCATCATGGTGCGCAGGCTGTTGATGTCAGACTTGTCCCATGCCGCTTGCAAAGTGACGAAATTCTGTTTTGCGGAGGCTAAAAATCCATTGGTGTCAAAGTCAGAGGGCACGCCCCAGGACTGAGAGCCACCCAACCCACTGGCTGGCAAGCCCAGTGCAGAGCCAATCATGCTGCCATTGGCATCCGTTTGGGGTGTTTGAAAAGCCATGCTATTGCGCTCCCAAGGGCGTGCAGATGCGTCGTTGCCGATATTTTCAGGGCGGTAGCTGGGGCTGGCAGTTCCAGCGCCCTGGAAAGCAAACGGGCTACTGGCTTGTTGACCGTTTTGGGTTGGCGCACTGCCCTGCGCGCGGCGGCGCATGAACCAGCCCACACCGACCATGATGGCAAACGCCAGCAATGCGAACATGATGAACTGACCAAACTCTGCGCCTAAACCCAGTGAGCTGGCAAGCCAAGCTAAGCCCAGACCGGCTGCCAAACCACCGAGCATTGCGCCCCAAGGCCGTTTCGGTGCTGCAGCGGCAGGTGCTGCGGGTTTGGCTGCCGCCGCATTAGGAGCCGCCACTGGCGCATTGGGTGTAGCCTGGTTTTGTGTGACATTGCCAGACTGTTTACCCATTGATTTTCCGCCACCCATGCGTTTGGCTTCAGCGTTGACACCCACTACCATCATGGTTGCGGCCAGAATTAAGGACCAAAATTTCATATCGCCTCCAAAACAATCCAATAAATTACTATAAGTGGAACACATCAGCACTTAATACCCATATGCAGGGCCACAATACCGCCTGTCATATTGTGGATATCTACGTGTCCAAAACCTGAGCTCTGCATCATGGTTTTGAGTGCGGCCTGATCAGGGTGCATGCGAATCGATTCTGCCAAATACTGGTAGCTTTGCGCATCCCCTGCAATCAACGACCCTAATTTTGGCAAAATTGAAAAAGAATACCAATCGTAGGCCTTTTGCAGAGGCTGGGCTACTTTAGAAAACTCTAAGACACACAGCTTGCCACGCGGCTTGAGCACACGACACATCTCGGCCAGTGCCTTGTTTTTGTGGGTCATATTGCGCAGGCCAAACGCCACGGTGACCACATCAAAGCTGTTATCAGCATAGGGCAGCTTTTCTGCATCGCACACCACGGTTGGCAAATGCACGCCCACATTGACCAGCCGGTCACGGCCCACGCGCAGCATGGCTTCATTGATGTCGGTGTGCACTACCTGGCCTGTGGAGCCGACTTTTTTAGCAAAAGCCAGCGCCAAATCCCCCGTACCGCCGGCAATATCCAGCACTTTAGAGCCTTGGGCAGCGCCCGAGACCATGATGGTGTAAGCCTTCCACGCACGGTGCAGGCCCATGGACATCAGGTCGTTCATGATGTCGTACTTAGATGCCACCGAGTCAAACACACCGCGCACTTGGTTTGCTTTGTCAGCCTCGTCGACGGTTTTATAACCGAAATGGGTGTTTGCCATGATGGTCGTCGCTGTTAGTGGCTGCAGCCAGCGCCATGCACATGGCCACCAGCCTCGATCATTGGCGCATCGCGCTTCATACCCGCTGCCGCCAAACGCGACTCGTACTGGGCAAACAGCGCCTCTTGGTTAGCCCCCAAATGGTACAAATACTCCCACGAGAACAAACCGCTCTCGTGGCCATCGGTAAACACTGGTTTCACGGCGTAGTTGCCCACTGGCTCCATCGACTGCAGGCCCACCAAGCGCTTGCCGGTTTGCAATGTCTCTTGCCCAGGGCCGTGCCCCTGCACTTCGGCAGACGGCGAATACACGCGCATCAGCTCCAGCGGAATATTGAACTTGGCACCATCAGAAAAGCTGATTTCTAGCTGGCGCGTTTGCTGGTGCACGGTAATGTCTACCGGGTTGGGGGTGTCTTTGGTTAAGCCTGCCATATATGTCGTCTCTTGAATTACGTATTTATACCAGCCTAGCAAAGCACCGGGCCCCACCAAAACCCTCTAAACCAACACGCGCTCGATACCGCCATGGTTGGCCGCTGCCACATACTCAGGCATCCACTGGTCGCCCAAGATTTGGTTGGCCATCTCCACAACGATGTAGTCGGCTTCGAGCAAACCATTATTGAGGTCGTTGCCGTAGCGGCTAAGCCCCTGCAAACAACTGGGGCAGCTGGTCAAAATTTTGGTATTTTTTCTTGGTGCAATCCCCTGCTCTTTGGCCAACACGGCCAAATTAGCTTCATCCTTGAGCAATTCCTCTTCTTTGCGAAAACGGATTTGCGTAGAAATATCAGGCCGCGTCACACCCAAGGTGCCCGATTCGCCGCAGCAGCGCTCAGCCTTGATCACCGCATCACCCACCAAGGCTTTAACCGTTTTCATTGGCTCTTGCAGCTTCATAGGGCTGTGGCAAGGGTCGTGGTACAAGTACGCGCCTTGGCCGGGACCATTGGTAGGCAGCGTGATGTTTTTCTCCAGCAAATACTCGTGGATGTCGATGATGCGGCAGCCAGGAAATAT
The DNA here is from genome assembly GCA_031431335.1 of Polaromonas sp. GTDB lineage: Bacteria > Pseudomonadota > Gammaproteobacteria > Burkholderiales > Burkholderiaceae_C > JAAFIP01. The sequence goes on from JANPDG010000181.1 coordinate 20,256, forward strand.
TTTGTCGAATTGGTAACCTTGCAATTGGTCGTAGCACGTACCGCAGCTGACCACCACGGTCTTAATGTCCAGATAGTTCAGGGTATTGGCCACTCGGTGAAACAGCACCCGGTTGTCGGTGATCATTTTCTCGGCTTTGTCAAACTGGCCGCTGCCGCGCTGCGGGTAGCCGCAGCACAGGTAGCCCGGTGGCAACACGGTTTGCACGCCCGCGTGCCACAGCATGGCCTGTGTGGCCAATCCTACTTGGCTAAACAAGCGCTCCGAACCGCAACCGGGAAAGTAAAACACCGCCTCAGTCTCTGCCGTGGTGGTTTTCGGGTTGCGGATGATGGGCACGTAGTCGTTATCCTCAATATCCAGCAAGGCGCGGGCGGTCTTTTTGGGCAAGTTACCGGGCATCTTTTTGTTGATGAAGTGGATCACTTGCTCTTTGATCGGTGCGGCGCCTACCGTGGCTGCAGGTTTGGCAGTTTGCTTTTTGGCCAAGCCGCGCAGCAGGTCGTTGGCCAAGCGCTGGGCTTTAAAGCCTACGCCCACCATCGCGCTTCGCATGAACTTGATCGTTTCAGGGTTGGTTGCGTTCAAGAAGAACATGGCCGCTGCATTACCGGGGCGGAAAGATTTTTGTCCCATTTTGCGCAGCAGGTTGCGCATGTTCATCGATACTTCACCAAAGTCAATGTCTACCGGACACGGGCTCAAACACTTGTGGCACACCGTGCAGTGGTCAGCCACGTCTTCAAACTCTTCCCAGTGCTTCAAACTGATGCCCCTGCGGGTTTGCTCTTCGTACAAAAAGGCTTCAATAAGAAGCGATGTAGCCAAAATTTTGTTGCGCGGTGAATAGAGCAAGTTTGCGCGGGGTACATGGGTGGCGCACACCGGCTTGCACTTGCCGCAGCGCAAGCAGTCTTTCACGCTGTCGGCGATAGCGCCAATGTCTGACTGCTGCATGATGAGTGATTCGTGGCCCATCAAACCGAAGCTTGGGGTGTAGGCGTTGGTCAGATCGCCGTGTATATTTAAATTGAGGTTTTTAGGCTCTTTTTTGGCACTTTTCCGACGTGGATATTCAATAGTTTGCTCTGTATTTCGTAGCAACTTACCTTTATTGAATCGTCCTTCAGGATCCACTTTGGCTTTGTAATCAGCAAACGGCTTCAGCTCAGCGTCGCTTAAAAACTCCATCTTGGTGATGCCAATGCCATGCTCACCCGAGATCACGCCGTCTAAGCTGCGCGCCAGCGCCATGATGCGCACCACCGCCTCGTGCGCAGTTTGCAGCATTTCGTAGTCGTCGCTGTTGACCGGCAAGTTGGTGTGCACATTGCCGTCGCCTGCGTGCATGTGCAAAGCCGCCCACACGCGGCCTTTGAGCACGCGCTTGTGAATGGCTTGGCATTCTTCATTGATGGCTTTGAACGCGCCGCCCGCAAATATGTTGTTCAACGGCGAGCGCAACTGCGTCTTCCAGCTGGCGCGCAAAGTGTGGTCTTGCAACTCGGGGAATTTAACTTCTACATCGGCCAACCAGCCAGCCCACAGGCTACGCACTTCGCGCACCAAGGCAATCGCTTGCGCTACACGGTCGCCCAGCAGCTCGGCAGATGGAATATCCATCGCGTCGTCGCCTTTGCCCAGCGGTAGGTTGCCATTGGCAAAAAACGCCTCTAATGCATCGCAAAGCTTAAGTTTGTTGCGCAGGGAGAGCTCAATGTTAATGCGCTCAATGCCGTCGGTGTACTCGGCCATGCGCGGCAGCGGAATCACCACGTCTTCGTTAATCTTAAAGGCGTTGGTGTGCTTGCTAATGGCAGCTGTGCGTTTGCGGTCAAGCCAAAACTTTTTACGTGCCTCAGGGCTGGTGGCGGTAAAGCCTTCGCCGTTGCGCGAATTGGCTATCCGCACCACCTCGCTGGCGGTGCGCGCCACCACGTCAGCGTCGTCCCCGGCAATATCGCCGACCAACACCATTTTGGGCAACCCGCCGCGTTTGGATTTGGTAGCGTAACCCACGGCCTTTAAATAACGATCATCCAAATGCTCCAGGCCCGCCAGCAACACGCCCGTGCGCTTTTGCTCGGCAAACATATAGTCTTTGATCTCGACGATGCTGGGCACCGCATCTCTGGCATTGCCAAAAAACTCGAGGCATACGGTGCGCGTGTGCAGCGGCATTTTGTGCACAATCCAGCGGGCGCTGGTGATCAGGCCGTCACAACCTTCTTTTTGAATGCCGGGCAAACCGCTTAAGAATTTATCGGTCACATCTTTGCCCAAACCTTCTTTGCGAAAAGATTTGCCAGGAATGTCGAGGCGCTCGGTTTTAAGCAGCTTTTTACCGCCTGCGTCAAAATATTTCAGCTCAAAGCTGGCAACTTCAGCATCGTGAATTTTGCCCAAGTTGTGATTCAGGCGCGTGACTTCTAGCCACTGCGCATCCGGTGTGACCATGCGCCATGAGGCCAGGTTGTCCAGCGCTGTGCCCCACAGCACCGCTTTTTTACCGCCCGCGTTCATGGCAATGTTGCCGCCAATACAGCTTGCCTCGGCGCTGGTGGGGTCCACAGCGAACACAAAACCTGCTCGCTCAGCGGCATCGGCCACGCGCTGGGTGACTACGCCAGCTTCTGACCACACAGTGGCCACAGGGTCGGCCAATCCGGGCAAGCTAACTTTTTCTACCTCGGTCATCGACTCGAGTTTTTCGGTGTTGATCACCGCTGACTTCCACGTCAGCGGAATCGCGCCGCCCGTGTAGCCCGTGCCGCCGCCGCGCGGAATGATGGTCAAGCCCAGCTCGATACAGCCTTTGACCATGCCGGCCATTTCGGCTTCTGAGTCTGGAGTAAGTACGACAAATGGATATTCCACACGCCAGTCGGTCGCGTCAGTCACATGGCTCACGCGCGAGAGGCCATCAAACTTGATGTTGTCTTTGGCAGTGAACTTGCGCAGCACACTGTGGGTGCGCTTGCGCAGGTCATATACCTGGGCAAACGATTCGTAGAACGTTTTAACGCAGGCTTTGGCCGCATTGAGCAGCGCGCCGACATGGGCATCGCGGGCAGGGTCCGCTGCAGGTGTGCGGCGCTTTTCTACTTCACTCAACCGATGATTGAGCGCGTCGGCCAACATTTTTCGGCGCTTGGGGTTGTCAAGCAAGTCGTCTTGCAAATAGGGGTTGCGCTGTACGACCCAAATATCGCCCAACACTTCATACAACATGCGCGCGCTGCGGCCTGTTTGGCGTTCACCGCGCAGCACCTCGAGCGCGTCCCAGCTACTGGCACCCAGCAAGCGGATCACAATTTCACGGTCAGAAAACGAAGTGTAGTTGTAAGGAATCTCGCGCAAGCGCGGAGTGTCCGCCGCGAGGGCAGTCAGTTGGTGCAGAGGAAGTGGTGCGTTCATGGAGAATTTATTTAACGCCTAGGATTATCGCTATGCCATCATTATCGCGCGGTATAGGCAATGAGGGACAAAAAGCCAAGCATAAGACCTTGGCCAGAGCAGTCATATTCGCTTCAGGACGACGGCTTTTCGGCTTCATCGGCCCCATCTGCAGATTCTGGCTGCTTACTGGACTTGCCAAAATACTTAGACGCGATGATGCCCACCTCGTACAAGATGCACATAGGTATAGCCAGCGCCAGCTGAGAAATCACATCAGGCGGGGTGACGACGGCGGCGATCACGAAGGCCACCACCACAAAATAGCCGCGAAACTCTTTGAGCTTTTCAATCGTCATGATGTTAAAGCGCGTGAGCAAAATCACCACAATGGGCACCTGAAAAGCCAAGCCAAAGGCAATGTACAAGCCCAAAATACTCTCTACATAACTGGCCACATCGGGTGTGGCAGCGACTGAGGCCGGAGTGAATTTTTGGATGAACTCAAACATGCGGTCGAGCACAAAAAACTGCACGAAAGCAATGCCGACATAGGCTAACAGGCTTCCAAACATGATGAGCGGGAAGGCAAACTTCTTTTCGTGGCTGTACAAACCGGGCGCTACAAACATCCACATTTGGTACATCAGCCATGGTAGCGCCAAGAGTACTGCGCCCATCATCAGTACCTTAAGAGGCACAAAAAATGGCGAAAACACCCCTACAGCGATCAACTTGGAGCCCGGCGGCATATGCGCCATGATAGGCTGCGCCACCCAGTCAATCAGGCCGCTAGGACCGGGGTAAATAGCCAAAATAGCCACCGCCGCCGCGATGCCGTAGACGCTGTAGAGCAGCCTGTCCCGCAGCTCCATGAGGTGCGTCACAAAGGGCTGCTCAGTACCAGCCAGTTCGTCGTCTTTGTTGGGCGTTGTCATGGGGGAGGTAGCAAGGCTTGTGTTGCGAGGCGATCACATTTAAATGTGAGCTGACCCCATTTAAATCGGTTAGTTGAACTTAACGGGACGGTACTTGGCAACGCGGGCTGCGCCAGACAGGGCCTTGGTGCGCACGCCTGTGCGGGCTTTGTACCACTGGGGTGTTGCGCCCACCTTGGTGCGCCACTTCTTTTTAGGATGCTTGTATTCAGGAAAGTAGTCTGGCGATGGCAGGGGGTTGGACGCTTCGCCGGTGGCCTCAGACCATGATTTTTCAAAGTCTGAGGCGTTGGTTTGAATGGAGTTTTCTACATCGCGGGCAGCGCCTTCAACGCCCTCTTTCATCTTTTTGAGCTCTTCTAAGTCCATCGAGCGATTGACTTCGCTTTTGACATCCGCGACATAGCGTTGAGCCTTGCCCAGCAGCGCGCCTACCGTGCGGGCGACGCGCGGCAGCTTTTCGGGGCCGATCACGATCAGCGCGACAGCGCCAATCAAGGCGATCTTGGAGATGCCTAAGTCAATCATCGTTGTACAAGTAGCTTAGTCGGTTTAAGACTTTTGCTTGGCTTCGACGTCAATGGTGTCTTTGGCGGCGTTGGCAGTGTTGTTGGCCACTTGGCCTGCAGCGCCCTCGGCTTTGTCAGCCGCTGTCTCGCCGCCGGTTTTCATGCCGTCTTTAAAGCCTTTGACCGCGCCGCCCAAGTCGGAGCCCATGTTTTTGAGCTTTTTGGTGCCGAACACCAAGACCACGATCAATAAAACGATACCCCAATGCCAGATAGAAAATGAACCCATGATTTACTCCTAATGTGTCTTCAGACCATGCTCTGCATGCCGATTTTAGTCTGCCAGAGCCAATAACCCTTTGGTTAAGCTGTCAGCACTGGTGTTTTTCAGCTCTGAATCAACCCCTGAGCCAAGGACGCGGCCCGCCCATGACATGAAAATGCAAGTGCTGTACCTCTTGGCCGCCTTCTGCGCCCGTATTGGTCACTATGCGAAACCCGCCCTCGGGGTATGGCCTGCAGCCCTGCTCTAGTGCCAGTTGGGGTGCCAAAGCCAACATACGGCCCACCAAAGCACCGTCGCCGTCCTGCAGATGCGCCATGCTGACGATGTGGCGCTTGGGCACCATCAAAAAATGCACGGGCGCCCAAGGAGCGATATCATGAAAAACCAGCATCTCGTCGTCCTCATAGACTTTTCGTGACGGGATCTGGCCTTTGATAATTTTGCAAAAAATACAGTTCGAATCAGTGCTCATAGGGCGGGCAAGTCAGTTTTAAGGCGCGCGGTTATCGTTAAAACGCAGCCAGCCTTTGATGCAGCGGTACAAATACCACAGCCCCACAATGCCTGAGGCAATCACGCCGGGCACCCATAGCAGCAGGTACAGCGGTGATGTCACCACCAGCCACAGCAGTGCCCACCAAAAGGTGCTGATCATGTAGCCGTGGTGCGCGGTGTAGACCAAGTCTGTTTCGTCGCCACGCTTAATGTAGTTGACCACCATGGCCACCACGGCCAGGGTGAAGAAGGTAAATGGAGCTACGGTGTGCAGGCCGTAGAGCACATGCATCACACTGCGGTCGCCTGAACTCTTGGGTTCAAAATCGGCGTAATTGGTTTGGGTCATTGGAAATCCTCCGTGAAAATTATTTTAAAAACTCGTCACTACCCGGCCTAAGGTGTTGCATTTTAGCGAGACCCTGCGCCCTCGCGGTCGATGGCTTTGCGGGCGGCTTTTTCTTCGAGGCCACTGGTGCCCACGCGCTTGTCCAGCTCGGCAATGACATCGCGCGGGCCCAGGCCGTAGTAGCTGAGCGCCACCATGCTGTGAAACCACAAATCAGCTGTTTCGGCAATGATCTTAGATTTATCACCGCCGTGGTCTGCGTCTTTGCAGGCCATTACCAGCTCAGTGGCTTCTTCGCCGATTTTCTTTAAAAACGCATCGGGCCCTTTGCTCAGCAAGCGTGCGGTGTAGCTAGATTCTGGGTCGCCGCCTTTGCGCGAGGCGAGCACTTGGGCAAGTTGGTCGAGGCTGTCGTTGGACGTCATAGGCTTATTTGTAGATCGATTCGGGGTCTTTCAAGACCGGGTCCGTAATTATCCACTGCGGCTCGGCTGTTTGCGCGCCGTCCAGCTGGCTAAAAAAGCAGCTGTGGCGGCCCGTGTGGCAGGCTATGCTAGGCTCGTGGCCTAGCTGGGTCACGGTCAGCAGCAGCACGTCAGCATCACAGTCCATGCGCATGGAATGCACGGTCTGCACATGGCCCGACTCTTCGCCCTTGAACCACAGCTTGCCGCGCGAGCGGCTAAAGTACACCGCGCGACCCAGCTGGGCGGTTTTTTGCACCGCCTCGCGGTTCATCCACGCAAACATCAGCACATCACCCGTACCGCGCTCTTGCGCAATCACGGGCACGAGGCCTTTGTCATCCCATTTGATTTGATCAATCCAGTTCATGGGCTGATTGTGCAGGATTTAGGGCTGAAATACATTGCAATACTGGCAGCTAATTTGACAGGAATACGCTCTGATAGCGCACCAAATACTACTAAATTAATAGCAAACTATGCAATATCGACGTCGGAAAACTGCCTAAAAAGCTACCTAGAAGTGACTCCTGAAGTCACAAGGCAAGTGCAGCGCTGGTCGTAGCTACAGTCGCACCGGTATGCCCCGCGCGTGCATCCGCGCCTTGGCCTGCTGCACGGTGAATTCGCCGTAGTGAAATATGCTGGCAGCCAGCACCGCGTCCGCCCCGCCCTGCTGCACGCCGTCGGCCAAATGATCTAAGTTACCCACACCGCCCGAGGCAATCACCGGCACGCTCACCGCGTCGCTGACCGCGCGGGTCAGGGCTAAATCAAAACCGCTTTTGGTACCGTCGCGGTCCATGCTGGTGAGCAATATTTCGCCTGCGCCCATCTGCGCCATCTTGGCGGCCCATTGCACGGCATCCAACCCGGTGTTGGTGCGGCCGCCGTGGCTGTACACATCCCAGCCCTCGCCCACGGCTTTTCCTTCTGCATCAATGCGCTTGGCGTCATCCAAGCTACGCTTTTTAGCGTCAATCGCCACCACAATGCACTGCGCACCATACTTGGCCGACGCATCGGCTATCACCTGCGGGTTGGCAATGGCTGCCGAGTTAAAACTGGTTTTGTCTGCACCAGCGTTGAGCAGCCTGCGCACATCGTCCACCGTGCGCACCCCGCCGCCCACCGTCAGCGGGATAAACACTTTAGATGCCACAGCCTCAATGATCGGCAAAATCAAATCTCGCCCGTCGCTGGTGGCGGTAATGTCCAAAAACGTCAGCTCATCGGCCCCCTGCTCGTTGTAGCGCGCCGCAATCTCCACCGGGTCACCGGCGTCGCGCAGTTCTACAAAGTTAACGCCTTTGACCACGCGGCCACCGGTCACGTCTAGGCAGGGGATGATGCGTTTTGCGAGCATGATTTGACTTTTACAGTTAAATTGACAATAAAATTAATTATGACAGAATATAAACTAATGTCTAATTAAAACGAGGACTCACTATGGCTTCTCTTGCAATGTCTGAAAACGGGCGGATTTTAATACCCGTCGAATTACGCGAAAAACTAGGATTTAAACCCAAGTCGCCCATCTACGTCGAAATCAAAGACGGTAGTTTAATTTTGACCTCTGCCGCACAACGCAGCGCACAGCGACGCGTTTATTTTGACAACTTATTCAAAGAACTTGGCGTAGACCCCAGCAACAGCTTGAGCAATGAGCTTATCGCAGATCGCCGCGCAGAAGCAGCCAAAGAATAAACCGAGATTTCAAACATGATGTATGTGATGGACGCATCCGCGCTGTTGGCGCTGATGCAAGGCGAGAAAGGCAGCAATGTGGTGGACCAGCTGATACAAGAGCAAGAATGCATCGCCAGCAGCGTCAATATGGCTGAAGTTGGCACCAAACTGATAACCAAAGGCCTCGCGCCTGCGCAGTTAACGCGAACGCTCAAAGAGCTCAATGTGCAGTCCATCGACTTTGATTTAGAACAAGCCACGCTGTGTGCCAGTTTGCGCTTAAGCACGAAGCATGTGGGCCTGTCACTGGGCGACCGCGCTTGTTTAGCGCTAACCCAGTTAGTCAAAGGCACGGCAGTGACGGGCGATTCGGCTTGGAGCGATGTGGCAGCGGCGGTAGACGTGAAGGTATTGATGATTCGGTGAACTCCAGGAAGTATGAAGTACTTGTCGTCATAGTGTACAATTGAGATGTACATAAAAGGCAAATTATGTCTATCTCCATCGCCCAATCTCGCCAGCAGCTATCCTCATTGATTGACGCAGCTCAAAGCACGCCCCAGGTCATTACCAAACGCAACACACCCGTGGCAGTGCTGGTATCAGCCGAGTATTTCAAACGCACTGAGGCCGCAGCGCACAGCACAGACAGCTTTTACAACACCCTGATGACGCTGCGCGCCACATATGCCCCGCTAGATAACACAGGCATCCCCAGAGCAGATACAACCCGCGCAGCTACTTGGACGCGCGCCAACAGCTTTACGGATGCTGAATAGGCACTATGGCGCAAACCATCTATTTGGCCGACACCAACGTCCTGGGCGAGTTAGTCAAAAAATCTCCTGACACGCACGTCATGCAGTGGGTGCAATCTGCCCAGCTCATCGCCATCTCAGCCATCACCATCGAAGAAGCGCATTTCGGCTTGGCTTGGCAACCCAACACACTCAAACTCAGTTTGTTCAACGCCTTAGTGCAAAACCTGCATGCTGTCTACCCCATCACTGAGTCAATAGCGCAACGCGCAGGTATTTTGCGAGGCCAATTCCAAGCGCAAGGCATTACGCGCAGCCCACCCGACATGCTGATAGCCGCTACCGCGCAAGAACATCAACTGATTATTGCTACGCGTAATGTGCGTGACTTTTTGGGCTGTGGGGTGCAGGTGGTAAATCCATTTGAGCCGCTTATTTGAGCAAAGTTGGCCGTTACTCTCACCAACCCCGCTAGCGACCCCGTTAGTTACCCACTAATGGCTCCACGGATTGATAATTTTTACCCCTGTATTTTGAAAATCTTTCACATTGCGAGTGACGACTGTTAGGCCATGTACAAGTGCTGTTGCTGCGATAAACGCATCGCGTATGGGCTGCGGGTTTGGCACATGAAGTTGCGCGCTGCGCAGCGCTACATCTTGGCCTATATCCAAAATGCGCGTATCGAATGCGGGCACTACCTGGTCATTGAGCCACACTCTGAGCATTGCGCCTTGCACCGGATCACGCCGCTCTGACAGCAGCACGCCAATTTCCAGCTCATGCAATGTGATGACGGAGATAAACAGATCAGCAGCATCCACACTGTCTGCCCACTTAGCAACATGGCGGTCTGCTTTGCCAAGCCGCACCTTGCGCAGTTCAGAAATCACATTGGTATCGAGCAAATACACAGTGCGAATCAACCCAAGTCTGCAGATTGTGCCAACTCGCTTGACCGCGGTATCTCTAGCTCAATCAGCTCAGCGTTAGGCATGGCCAGCAAGTCAGCAATTTTTGTGGCTTTACGCTTACCCGACATTTTTTTGTACGCCTCAAAAGTCAACAGCGTAAATGCAGGCCGCCCACGGTCCGTAATGATGACCGGCCCCTGCGCCGCCGCGCGTTTAGCAGCTGACACATCGCGCGTGAAATCTCGGCTAGAAAACGTAAGTGAT
>JANPDG010000182.1:0-10183 GCA_031431335.1 Polaromonas sp.
GCCAAACAGATCAACCGGCAGCGGCAGCGACGGTGTGCCCTCTAGGCGCAGTGGCGAGATCAGCAGCTCGTCCATGCCCACTGATTCGTCCGACAGCTGGTGTACAAACGACGAGTTCGCGCCGTTCTCTAGGAGGCGGCGCACCAAGTAGGCCAGCAGGTCGCGATGCGCGCCCACGGGGGCATACACGCGGCAGCGCACCAGCGGGTTTTTAAGCACCTCGCGGTAGATGCCTTCGCCCATGCCATGCAAGCGCTGCAGCTCAAACTCATGCCCCGAGCGCGCCGACATTTGCAAAATAGCGGCAATGGTCGATGCGTTGTGGGTGGCAAACTGCGCATACACCACGTCGCCATGCGACAACAGCGCTTTGGCGCAGGCCAGATAGCTCACGTCGGTGTGGTGTTTGTGGGTGAACACGGGGTAGTGCGGCAGCCCCATCTCTTGGGCGCGCTTAATCTCGGCGTCCCAGTAAGCGCCTTTGACCAAGCGGCACATCAGCTTGACGCCGTGTTTGCGCGCCAGCGCGGCGATGTGCTCAATCAAATCGAGCGAGCGGCTTTGGTACGCCTGCATGGCCAAGCCTAAGCCCTGCCACTGCGGGTAGTGCGCGGCCACCTTGGCAATGAGTGCTTCGAGCACGTCCAGCGACAGCTCTAGGCGGTCCACTTCTTCGGCATCGATCGTCAGATTAATGTTTGCCTGTGCGGCCAGCTCGCACAAGCCCCACACACGCGGCACCAGCTCGGCCATCACGCGCGCATGCTGCGTGTATTCGTAGCGCGGGTGCAGCGCGCTGAGCTTGATCGAGATGCCATCGGCATCTTGTACTTTGGGTTTTAGATGGTTTTTTTGGCCTTTTTCCGACGTGGATATTGAATAGTTAGCTATTGATATAATAGCATTTTGGTAACTTTCCAAATATTTCTTTGCGTCCAACTCGGTGCGCGCGCCCTCGCCCAGCATGTCGTAGCTAAAGGTCAGCTGCGGCGACTGGCGTGCAATCTTTTGCGCCTCTTCGATGGTTTGACCCAGTACAAACTGCTTGCCCAAGAGCGCCACTGCGCGCAGCGTAGCAGCCACCACGGTGCGTGCGCCCAGCTTGGCGATCAGGCCAGGCTGGGTGTTGGCGTCGGTTGGCAAAAAGTGTTTTGACATACCTATGGCGGCAGACGACAAGCGTGCCAGTACCGCATCACCTGCACCATCAAAGTCCGCACGGCCCAGCTGGTCGGTAGTCAACGCAATGGCGGTCTCGACATCGGGCACCCGCAGCAGCGCCTCGGCCAAGCGCATCAGCGCCAGCCCTTCGGCGCTGGAGATGGGGTATTCTTTGAGCAGGCTTTCCATGGCCCAAAACGGCGGCGGGTTGTCGCGCACCGCCTGCACCCAGGGTTTGGCCTGCGCCGCTGCGCTCGCCCAGTCCAGTGCGCCTTGTAAGCTGGCCAAATGGCGCGCCACCACGGCGGCCTCAGAAACATAGGGCGAAGGCAGGCGGGATGTGTGGGGCTGCATAAATAATCCAATAAATTTAGGTGAATACGTCATGATGCGGCAGTTTTTAATGCATAAATCACTGTTTTTGTGAAAAATTTAGTGATTTATCTAATGCCAGTGACTCCTTGGCGCGTTCGGTTAGGGCAGTGGTGAGGCTTGTTGCAAAGGTAATAGCGCAGCGAGGGTCAATTTCAGCCGGAATCTGTGGCCTAATCTAGGGTTGATTCATTTTTAACTGGAGAGCCTTATGGCCGACAAAATCAGAACCGAAGCCGACCGTAAACGCAGCCCTAAGCCAGTGTTGCCTAACGGCGTGACCATGCCCGTGAGCCGCGGCCAAAAGCGCAGCCTAGAGCGCGGCAGCCACACCCGCAGCAAAAAGAGCGCCGGCAAGCGCTGCGGCAAAGGCGGTTAAACCGCTGCCCTTGGTGGGCGGCAAAGCACCGACGCTACAACCGTGAGATCGCAAACGCCACCACCTCTGCGCCACTGCGCAGACCCAGCTTCTTTTTAATGTTCGCCCGGTGCACATCGACTGTGCGCGGACTCAGGTCTAAGGCGTAGGCAATCTCTTTGGTAGTTTGCCCACGCCCCACCCTCTCTAGTACTTGCAATTCCCTCAAAGACATCAGGCTCAGCCAAGCAGTGCGCGCAGACTCTGAGCGTCTGTAGGTGCGCAACGTAGCGACGCGATTGAGCAGTTGGGCGCTGACTTTAGGACTGACCCAGCGCTCACCCGCCAACAGAGTTTGCACTGCTTGCATTAGCATTTCCTGGGCTTTTTCTTTCATTAAATAACCCTGCGCACCCATGTTGAGCACCCGCTCAGCGTAGATCAGTTCGTCATGCATCGACAGCACCAGTACAGGCCTAGGCTCTTGGGCCAACACCATCGCACGCACCGTGTCCAGCCCCTGCGAATCGGGCAGCGACATGTCGGTGATCAACAAATCAGGTTTGAGCTGCTCCAACGCGACTTTGGCGGTCTGCAGACTCACCGCGCTGCCCACTACCTCCAGCTCAGGCCGTGCACTGAGCAAAGTCTCCAGCCCAAAACGCACGATATCGTGATCGTCTACGATGAAAATCGATTTGGCTGGCACAGGCTTGGTCATTAGATTGAGAGACATCTGCATTCAGGTTAGGCTATGCGCACAGCAAAAAAGAGCACCCGTACTGACGGCATACTTAGGCCGAGCCGTCTGGGTGACTGCCCAAGACTAACTGAGCATGCGCATTTACAGCTAAGTATTTTGTGATGCGTTTTTATGTACAAATACTTAAAACACAAATACCCAACATTTATGTTGCTAGCTCAGTGCCTGCTGCCCTAAGCTTTAGACTTTAAAAAAATCTGAGGCGTCGCCTTCAGGCGTGCCATTCCACAATTTAGTGTATTACTTTTTATGATGTTGACCCCTATTTCTGCGCCTGAGCATGCCAGCAGCTTTGACAAGTTGCTTATTGATCAGTTGGAAGCGCACCAAAACCACATCGCCCACGAGCTGCACGATGCCTTGGGCTCAAGGCTGACAGCGATCAGTTTGATGCTCAGCAGCCTCAAAAACATGTTGCCCACAAGCCCCGCGCAACACCAATCGCTGAACAACGTGATGCAGCACGTCCAAGTCGCACAAGAAGTCACTCGCAAGCTCGCCCGAGGTCTAGTCACCTTAGACCATAGCAAAGGCTCGCTATGGCGCGCCTTAGAAGCCTTGTGCATCGACTACAACCAAATCGATGGTCTAAGCTTTGCGTTCAATATGAAGGGAGACTTCAACGACATTCCTGTGCCTGTAGCCAACCACCTTTACCGTATCGCACAAGAAGCAATGACCAACGCGCTGCGCCATGCCAACGCTCAGAGCGTGGTCGTCACACTCACTCAAAAAGGAACGCAGCGTAAATTGAGTATTACCGACCATGGAACACGCGATGGGCTGCGTGGTGCCGCAGTAGCTACACAAGAGGGCTTGGGGATGCGGTCGATGCATATGCGCAGCCAAATGATTGGGGCAGTTTTGAAAATCATCCCAACCTCCAACGGCACCAGCGTGCGGGTGACGTGGAGTCAACAGGTCACAGACTAAAGAACCTCCTGAAATATCGCAAGTACAACTACTTAGAAAATTCCACGCAATTTATTACCCCGGCTTCCCCGCTATCCCTCAAACTTCAGGCAAATAGATGCATTTTGTTGCAATTGTCATACGGGCAAACTGCAAAACCTCAAACTACAACATCACGCTATGGCCATGCAAACTACCGCTTCACTTTATGTGCGTACCACCAAGGGCCGCGTCTTAGCATTTAGCCCCAATGACACACTACCCAAAAAGCTCAAGCAATTACTTCAGGCCATTGATGGGCGCACTGAGTCACGAAGAATAAGCAGTCAATTTGCCAGCTATGGCAATGTGGACAATTTGCTGGACGAGCTAGAAACAGCAGGATTGATTGAAGCCAAAAATACATCCCCTCGCGCCTCCTCGTTCGGACAAGACACCGAAGAGATATGGGGCCTGGGCAGTCACGCACAGCCCCATTTGGGATTGCATATCGTGCCGAGCACGAAGCCAGCTGCTAACAATATACAAACCCTGCTTGCACAACCAACCCGGCGTCAAGATGCATGGCAAGCCACCGCAGCATCTGGTTTAGAGAATTCGCCAGAGAGCTCATTAGAGCATTACATGCAAGAGCTAACCCAGCAAATTGCGGACATCATGGCTACATTTGTGCTGACCTATTTGCCTAACAATGCTTATATGTTGCTCAAAGAACTGGAAGATTTACGCTCACCTGGACAGTTAAAAGCCACCTTGCCTGGCTATGAATCCTTGGTTATCACCACAGGATCAGCGGGCAGGCAGCATATCACTGAGCTAAAGCAGCTGATTGGACAACAGTTTAGAGATGCTTGAGGTTAGAAATATCTGATGTTTTGAAATTATTCTCGATTGAATATCCAGTTAATACCCATTAACTCTGAATTTATAGCTTTTAGCAGCGTAATATTCAGCCATGACATCTAGCTCCGATACCCCTGACACCCTCGACAAGATTGACCTGAAAATCTTAAATGCGCTGCAAACCGATGGCCGCATCAGCAACTTAAAGCTGGCCGAGGTGGTGGCGCTCAGCCCCACCGCCGTGCTGGCGCGCACGCAGCGCTTGCAGCGCGAAGGTTATATTTTGGGCTACGAAGCGCGGCTCAACCCTGCCAAGCTGGGCAGAGGGCTGACCGTGTTTGTGGAGGTACTGCTTGAGCGCACTACGCCTCAGGTGTTTGACCAGTTCAACGCCGCAGCGCAGGCCAGGCCAGAGATTTTAGAGTGCCACATGGTGGCGGGCGGCTTTGACTACCTGCTCAAAACCCGTGTGCGCGACATGGCTGCCTACCGCGAATTTGCGGCCACCGCGCTGTGGCAGCTACCGGGCGTACGCGAGACCCGCACATATGCCGTAATGGAAGAAGTCAAAGAGACAACGCGCTTGGTGCTGTAACTTGAATATGTGCAATATGTCACACAAGAGACTATACTTGTAGCGCACTTTCAGCGCGTTAGTTAGCTAACTAACGTAAGTGCATTATTTCACGGTATAGCCCGTGTGGCCAGGCCCAAAACCAGTACCATTGCATGATTCTTGAAGGTGGGCTGGCTGCTATTTGCGCTAAACTATGCACCATTTTTGTGCGATTTTTATATTTTTCGTTGGGTGATCTGCATTGGTTGACTCTGGTTATCAAGGTTCTTTAGCGCCTTTGGTGTTTGTGCGTTCGGTCGGGTTTTCGGCCTCAGACGCGCTGCGCCTGATGCAGGCCGCCCAGCGCATGAGCGAGGTGGTGCGCTGGCGCTTGGCGCCTCCAGGTGTACCCGCCGATGTTTATATTGCCCATGCCAACAGCGTAAGTCGCGGCAAGCAGCCTGTAGCAGCCAAGTCTCGTCCCGACTCGTCAGGCAGCTCTTCGCACAACAGCACTTTTGACCAAACCCAGCTCTACCTGGACGACAACGGCTGGCACAAAACTCACCCCGTATGCGTGCTGGGCCAGCTGTCTCCTAACGACGATTTAATGGCCCGCTCGGCCAGCTTGGTGTTTCCCGAGGCGCTGCAGCAGCTGCAAGCGGGATTGTTGCGTGCCCAAGGAGAGCTGGTCGCTCTGCGCATGCTGTATGTGCTGGGCCGCAGCGCTTGGGAGCAGCGTACCCGCTGGAAAACTCACCGCCTGCAAATTAGCGACAACAACCGCCTGGTGGCTGCCATTGAGCCGATGGTCTGGCGCGCCCACCTGCTGGGCGACTGCTCGGTCGATGAACTAGAAAACGCTTCACTCCAAGCTATCCCCCATTCGAGCGCCTTTGCTGCCCCTGGGTTTGACGCCATACCGCTGGAGACTGCGCTATGGGAGTTTGCCAAGCGCTGCCCTGAGGCCTTGCTGACCCAAATGGTGCCCACCGCCTACCTGCGCGCGCCGTTGACCCACCGCCGACCTACCCAGCTGTCTAGCCGCGCGCTAGGTGACCATTGTGTGGCCATTTTGCGTGCCCTTGACACCCATTCGCGTACGGCAGACGAGCTGCAGCACAGCATGCGCATGCAGCGCCCCGCCCTGCTGCGCGCGCTGGCCTGCTTGGCACTGATCCGCGCCATCCATCCTGAGCCCAAACCACGCGGCATGCTCGGCTGGCTGCCGATGCGCTGGCGTAACAAGGTGTTTGGCCCCTCAGGCTTGTTTTAAATTGCCTTTCGACTGTTTAGGTTTTAGTGCTGCGCTGACCAAATATCGCTGTGCCCACGCGCACCACTGTGCTGCCCTGCTGCACCGCCGCCTTCATATCTGCGCTCATACCCATCGACAAGGTATCCAGCTCTACGCAGTGCACTTTTAAGCTTAAAAATAGCGACTTTACCGACGCCAATATTAAAGAGTTAGCTATTAAATCAGTAGTAGGCTCCGGGATCGCCATGATACCGCGCAAGGTCAGCCCAGGCAAATTGCGCACAGCCAGCGCGAGTGCCAAAGCCTCCTGTGGCAGCACTCCCGACTTGTTGGCTCCACCATCAATATTGACCTGAATGCAAACGTTCAGTGGCGGCAAATGCGCGGGCCGTTGCTCGGACAAGCGCTGGGCGATTTTGAGTCGGTCAATGCTGTGCACCCAGTCAAAATGCGCCGCCACATCACGGGTTTTGTTGCTCTGGATGGGGCCAATCATGTGCCACACCGCGCCAGCCAAATCAGCCAACTGGGCGATTTTGTCCACACCCTCTTGAATGTAGTTTTCGCCAAACTCGCGCTGGCCTGCAGCGTAGGCTTGGCGCACTGCATCCGCAGGCATCGTTTTGCTCACAGCAAGCAAGGTGACTTCGTTGGGATTTCGCCCACACTGTGCGCACGCAGCGCCGATCTGTGCACGAACCGTTTGTAGATTGTCGTAAATCATGCCCATAATGTGTTTATTGCTTTAACCGTAACTCTTCTTACGCACAGTATCTATTATGGACATTACCCAACTGCTGGCCTTTAGCGTCAAAAACAAAGCCTCAGACTTGCACCTGTCTGCAGGCCTGCCCCCGATGATCCGCGTGCACGGCGACGTGCGCCGCATTAACGTCGACCCGCTAGACCACAAAGCCGTGCACGCCATGGTGTATGACATCATGAACGACGGGCAGCGCAAACAGTATGAAGAGTTTTTGGAAGTTGACTTTTCGTTTGAAATCGACGGCTTGGCCCGCTTTCGCGTCAATGCGTTTAACCAAAACCGGGGCGCAGCGGCTGTGTTCCGAACCATTCCATCGAAGATTTTGACGCTTGAGCAGCTCAATGCGCCCAAGATTTTTGCTGACCTGGCCATGAAACCGCGCGGCATGGTGCTGGTCACCGGCCCTACGGGTTCGGGCAAGTCCACCACGCTGGCCGCCATGGTCAACCATTTGAATGAAACCGAGTACGGCCATATCTTGACGGTCGAAGACCCGATTGAGTTTGTGCATGAGTCTAAAAAATGCCTGATCAACCAGCGCGAGGTCGGCCCGATGACGCTGTCCTTTGCTGCGGCGCTCAAGTCAGCCCTGCGCGAAGACCCGGACGCTATTTTGGTGGGCGAGATGCGTGACCTGGAAACCATCCGTCTGGCCATGACGGCAGCTGAGACCGGTCATTTGGTGTTTGGCACCCTGCACACGTCCAGTGCAGCCAAAACGATCGACCGGATTATTGACGTGTTCCCGTCGGAAGAAAAAGAAATGATCCGGGCCATGCTGTCCGAGTCGCTGCAAGCTGTCATCTCGCAAACCCTGTGCAAAACCAAAGACGGCGCAGGCCGCGTGGCCGCGCACGAGATCATGCTGGGCACCAGCGCCATCCGCAACCTGATCCGTGAGGCCAAAGTAGCGCAGATGTACTCGGCCATCCAAACCGGCAACAGCCACGGCATGCAAACCTTAGACCAAAACCTGACCGATCTGGTCAAGCGCAATGTGATTTCGGCTGCCGAGGCACGAGGCAAAGCCAAGATTCCTGAGAACTTTGTGGGTTAAATACAAAATAACAGCCTGCACTTGCATGTTGTAACAAGAAAGGAGGCGCACTATGGAGCGCGACCAAGCTAGTAAATTCATCAACGACCTTTTGAAGTTGATGGTCAGCC
The DNA here is from genome assembly GCA_031431335.1 of Polaromonas sp. Lineage (GTDB taxonomy): Bacteria > Pseudomonadota > Gammaproteobacteria > Burkholderiales > Burkholderiaceae_C > JAAFIP01. The sequence continues at coordinate 8,157 of JANPDG010000182.1, forward strand.
GCAACGGCAGCGATTTGTTTATCACTGGCGACTTTCCGCCTGCGATCAAAGTAGACGGCAAAGTTACCAAAGTGTCGCCGCAGCCTTTGACGGCAGCGCACACCATGGCGCTGGCCCGTTCAATCATGAACGACAAGCAAGCGGCCGAGTTTGAGCGCACCAAAGAATGTAATTTTGCGGTCGCGCCACCCGGCATTGGGCGCTTTCGTGTCAACGCGTTTATCCAAATGGGCAAGATCGGTATGGTCATGCGGACCATCCCCACCACCTTGCCCACCATTGACATGCTCGGCCTGCCGCAGGTGCTCAAAGACGTCACCATGACCAAGCGCGGCTTGGTCATCTTGGTGGGCGCTACTGGCTCAGGCAAGTCGACATCGCTGGCAGCCATGGTGGACTGGCGCAACGAGCAGTCGTTTGGCCACATCATCACCATTGAAGATCCGGTAGAGTTTGTACACCCGCACAAAAACTGCGTCGTCACGCAGCGCGAAGTAGGCTTGGACACCGACAGCTGGGAAGCCGCCCTGAAAAACACGCTGCGCCAAGCGCCTGATGTGATTTTGATGGGCGAGATACGTGATCGCGAAACCATGGAGCACGCCGTCGCCTTTGCCGAGACTGGCCACCTGTGCATGGCCACGCTGCACGCCAACAGCGCCAACCAAGCGCTGGACCGCGTGATCAACTTCTTTCCTGAGGAGCGCCGCAGCCAGCTGCTGATGGACTTGTCGCTCAACCTGCGCGCTATGGTTTCGCAGCGCTTGGTGCCCAAACAAGACGGCAAAGGCCGCTTTGCAGCCGTGGAGATCTTGCTCAACACGCCGCTGATTTCAGACTTAATCTTCAAAGGTGATGTCTCTGAGATCAAAGAGATCATGAAGAAAAGCCGCAACCTGGGCATGCAAACCTTTGACCAAGCACTGTTTGATGGCTTTGAAACCCATGCCATCACCTTTGAAGATGCGCTGCGCAACGCCGACTCGGTCAACGACCTGCGCCTGCAAATCAAGCTCAACTCCCAGCGCGCCAAAACCAGCGACTTGGCTGCGGGCACCGAGCATTTGCAGATTATGTAAAAACTGTATTGGCTTGGCAGGTTAGGGCGGCGGCACAGTCTACTGCTAAAGTGTATTTTGTTCTTCATTTAAATACACCCCATCTGCCATGCCCTCTACCAACCCCAAAACCTACGAATCCACTTCCAGCCGCAAAGTCGCCTTTTTAGGCTTGGGCGTGATGGGCTACCCTATGGCAGGGCATCTGCATTTGGCAGGCCACCAGGTCACGGTGTACAACCGCAGCACCCCCAAATCTGTCGCTTTTAATGCCGAATATGCAGGCACAGGCCACGGCTTAACGCCCCACGATGCCGTGAAAGACGCAGACTTTGTGTTTTGCTGCGTAGGCAATGACGATGACCTGCGCAGCGTGATGCTGGGCAGCACAGGCGCGCTCGCTGGCATGAACAAAGGCGCTATTTTGGTCGACCACACCACTGCGTCTGCCGACGTAGCACGCGAGTTATACACCGCTGCCCAAGCGGTGGGCGTGCATTTTGTCGACGCGCCTGTCTCAGGTGGTCAGGCGGGCGCGCAAAACGGCTTGCTGACCGTCATGTGCGGCGGCGACAGCGCAGCGTTTGACGCAGCCCAGCCGGTGGCCATGGCGTTCTCACGCGCCTTCACCCGTATGGGCGAGGCGGGCGCGGGCCAGCTGACCAAGATGGTCAACCAGATTTGCATTGCCGGCTTGGTGCAGGGCCTGTCTGAGGCGGTGGCGTTTGGCCAAAAGGCGGGCTTAGATGTGAACCTGGTGCTCGATGTGATTGGCAAAGGCGCAGCGCAGAGCTGGCAGCTGGACAATCGCGGCAAAACCATGGTGGCAGACCAGTTTGACTTTGGCTTTGCCGTGGACTGGATGCGCAAAGATCTGGGCTTGGTATTGGACGAAGCCAAACGCAACGGAGCACGGCTACCCGTCACCGCACTGGTCGACCAGTTTTACGCAGACGTGCAGCAGATGGG
>JANPDG010000183.1:0-22216 GCA_031431335.1 Polaromonas sp.
GTACATAAACGTGCCGGGGCGGCGGGCGATAAATTCATAGACAAATGTTTTGCCTACAGGGATTTGTTTTTGGTTTAGCCCGCCCACACCGTCCATGCCGTTGGGCAGGCGCTGGCCGTGCCAGTGCATGGTGGTGTGCTCTGGGAGTTTGTTGGTGACGAATAGGCGCACGCGATCGCCTTCCACCACTTCAATGGTGGGGCCGGGCGACTGGCCGTTGTAGCCCCACATGTTGACTTTAAAACCAGGTGACATTTCGCGCACTACAGGTTCGGCCACCAAGTGAAACTCTTTCACGCCGTTGTTCATGCGCCAAGGCAGTGTCCAGCCGTTTAAGGTGACTACAGGGTTGTAGGGCTGGCCAGTTTGTGGCACCAACGGTGGGGCGGTGTCTGGCTTGGTCATAAACACCGGCTCGGGCAGGGCGGCCATAGCCACTTTGCTGACACTGGCAGCCGCTACAGCGGTCATGGCTGCGCCGTTGAAAAAGTTGCGTCGGTTCATGGTGGCTTGTGAGGTGTGTGGATGGTGAGGGGTGTGAGGGGTATTGGAAGTGCTCATGGTTTAATGCCCCGCTTTCGCTTCGCCAGCACCGCCGGCATTGGCTTTCATGCTGCCCAAGCTGCCGGGTGATGTACCCGTGATAGTGGTTTGCAAATCAGCATCTGCCAACCAAAAATCGCGCTGCGCCTCAATCGCACCGTTTACCGCCGTGATCTGCGTGCGCATGTCGCTGAGTAAATCAAACACACTGAGCAACATACCGTTGTAGCGCAGCAGCACTTCATTGCTGATAAATTGACGCAGCGGTACGACCTCGTCACGGTAGTGCACCGCCAAGTCATACGCCGTGCGGTAGCCGTGGTAGGCCTCACGCGCCTCAGAGCGTGCGTTGATAGCCGTTTGGCGCACGCGCGCTACCGACTGCATGTACACGCCTTGAGCACGAGCGTTGTTGGCACCGCCCCAGTCGAATATGGGGATAGGCAGCTCTAGCTCCCAGCCTTTTTTAGTTTCTTTATCGCCTGTAGCGTTGTCGAATGTGGTGTTGCGCGTGTAGCCAAGCTCTAAAGCATTGATAAAGCCACTGGCTTTGACCAACCCCAGCGAGCTAGCAACATAACCAGACTCGGTCATGGTGGAGCGCACATCTAGGCGGTCACGCATTGCGCGCTCTTCTACGTTGCTAATTTCTTGCGGCGCTTTGGGAATCTCAGGCAAGCGCTCGCTCAACTTAAACTCTGTTTGCTGGCCCCACAAGCCCATGAGTCGAATGAGTTTTTCGCGTTCGGCGAAGGCTGCTTGCTGGGCCTTGGCCAGTTGCGTGGCCGCATCGGCTAAAAAAACCTGTTCGCGCGCTTGCTCTAGGCGGCTCCAGTTGCCCACACGCGCCATGCGCCGGGCTAGCTCGCCGCCAGCTTCGGCTGCGAGCTTGACATCCCCCATGTAGACAGCAGTTTGCTGAGCTGCCACTGCATTGATCCACGTTTTGCGGGTGTTTGCGGCCAGTGTGATCACTTCTTGCGCAGCTTGCAGCTTGGCCAGTTCATGCTGCTGACCTTGCCATTTGGCACGCCAAGGCATGGTGAGTAGCCCGACGATGTTAAATTTTAAAACGCGCTCAATTTCGACCGTATCGCCCTCAATAAAACGGCCGATCGAGAAGTGCGGGTTAGGCAGCGTGCCGGCTTGTACACGGTCTGCATCGCTGATACCCAGTGTCGCCATAGATGCGTGCAATCCAGGGTTATTGAGCAGCGCAATACGCACAGCAGATTCGGCATTGATGGGTTGCGCCAATAGGGTGGCTACCGCCTCGCGGGTGGCAGCTGTGTCGGCTGCTGCCACTTGCGCCGTAGTCCCCGCCGTTTTCCCTGCTGTTAGTACATTAATGTCAGATGTATTGCCATCGGGCGAAACGCTGGCGCAACCTGCCATCGCCATAGCTAATGCGGTGAGGCTAAGTTTGTAAGTGAAATTCATAGTTGAGTGCCTGCTATTTTTGGTCTGGAGCAACTAAAGGCTTGGCAGTCTTTGGCATAGGTTGCTCTTTGGGCGCAGTGACAGGCTTGCGGCTGTCTAGCTCCTCTGATTTAAGAATATCCACATGGCCACGCGTGAACTTGCCTACATCCTCATTGGCTTTGCGCCAGTTTGAAGTGTCTTTCTCCACACCTAGCGAGGTTTCTTTGAATACCGAGCGGTAGTTCACGGGCGGCACCACCGTCTCAGGTCGGGTAAGTGCCGCGATGTCTTGCGCCAGCAATGGGGGCGCTATACCCGCGCACAGCGCGGCTGCGGCCAGCGGGGCTATGTGTGATGAGGGCTTAAATAAATTGAATATGGTCATAAGAGCTTTCCTTGTCCGGTGGTTAGCGGCCTAGGCATGAGGCCTTGGCGTGCACGGCGGCCCTCTCGTCCGGTCGCAATTTCAAATTGCGGACGGACTAAGGGATTGAAAGCTCAAACGATGGGTGTTTTGGCGATTAAGCGCGGCTCGGCGCTATGCCAGGCAATGGCTGATTGCACCGGAGGCTGTGCAAGGAAATGCGCCATATTTTGGCTGTGGACAAGCGGCACAGCCACGCTCAAATGGCACACTTGGCATGTGGTGCATTGTTGCGGGTCAGCGCTGGCACTGACTGCGGGTGCAGAGTCGCTATGGCATGGAAGCTTAAACGTTGCTGATTCTCCACTTTTTTCGATGTTTTTCGACGTGGATATTGGATAGTCTGCTATTATTTTAGGACTAATTTGAAAAAATTCAATAGCCTGATTCTGTGTTTTACCGGGCATCAAAGGCAGCATGCTGTAGGCCATAGCATCGCCCACCAACCCACGAATAGGGAGTATCAGTAACATCACAATGACCAAGAAGCGCCGCATGTTTTTATGATACTCCAGTCCCAGCCATAGTTCCTTCATGTTGTTACTTACACTTTAAGCAGCATCACAGCCGCCATCAGCACCATGCCCACATCTTCCACAATGGTCACAGTGCTCATAGGTAGCTTGAACACAGTGCCTAGGCAGGCACACTGGATCTGCGTTTTGCTTATCACCGCGCGAATCACGCCAACAGCTGAAAACCCCATGATGATGACAGTGGCCCAATTGGTGACGAATGCGTTGTAGTTGGCCAAATACGCTATGCCTAGCGCCAGCTCGACAAACGGATACACCAACCCCCAACCGTGCCAGCGTGCAGCCAGTAAGTCATAGCCCGCGTAGGCGTTGGCAAAGGCGCGAATGTCCAGCAGCTTAAAAAAGGCAAAAACTAAAAAGAAGCCCGCCATGAAATAACGCATGGTCTCGCCCGCGCCCAGCGTCATCAAACCCATGCCAAAGTGCATGAACAGGCCCATCGGCTCACCCATAGCGCCTGCGTGCAAGCCAATTTGTATCAGTACACTGCCGCCCAAGATAAAGGCCAAAATCAAAAGCAGAGGATAGTAAGTGCTCAACCAGCTGGTAGGTGTTGATGTGGCTGCAAGGCTCGTGCCAGTACCACCTGCGGAACTCACGGGAGCCTGTGGCTGCTGCGCAATCGTATAGTTTCCAGCAGCGCTTAAGGCCTGCTGTAATGCAGCCAAATGGACGGCGCTGTTGGCCGCTGGTTTTTCGCCCGTCAGTACAGCCTGCATAGGATCGAGCGTGACTTGCACTTCGTTTGCAAAAGGCTGTAGTGCAGCAGCAACTTTGCGTACGCAACTGCCGCAGTGCAGGCCGGTTAAGGTGTAGGTGGTGGGCTGTAAAGGATTCATGGTGTGATTACAGCCCCTCTAGTAACTTGAATGTCAAGCCTTTTAGTGCCTTAACGAGTATCTGTTAATCCTTTATTGGGACAGTACAGCATCTGTCACGCGGTAATACAAGCCGTAGGGATCATCTGCAAGTACATTAAATTTACCTTCGACAACCACTGGCTCAAGGGTGTATTTGACGGCTGTCTTCGTGCGAACCTCAACCATGCTTTCTGGGCCACCGGGTAGACAAAATCCGCAGCTCATAGGCACAGAGGTGAGCAAAAAGTGGCGTTGCTTTTCTCCGGGTTCGAGAGGCATCATAAAGCCTTGAATTTTTTGAGATTTTTGATTCAAGGCAGTTTGATCTGCTGTGTAGACGGGAACAATCTTCTTGTTGTCCACTTTAGTCTTGACTGCCGTGAGCACGCTCCACGGCACGATGCCTGCGCGGTCTTCTAGTTTCGCAAAAGGGCTATTCGCACCGTGTACGCCCGCACCTTGACCTGCTGGCACGCCTGCGACGCTGGCTGAGGCTGCGCCCTTTGCAGCGGCAGAGGAGGACACGGCAGCTTTGGGCGCACCCGGCAAAGGCTGCGCGCCTTTGATGGGCGAGCTCAGTTGAGCGCTAACCGTAGCCGCGCAGCAGATCAGTCCAGTTGCCAGTAGTTTAGTGTTCATGTTTCATTCCGCAGTATTTGCCAATAGCCAAGCCTTTACAGGCGGCTTGCAGCTCTTTGTGGCAGACCTCTTCTTTTTTACCTATTTCTAGGCATTTGGCGGCAGCCTCATGCGCAGCGGCAATAGCGCGGTGACGGGCCATGTCTTTTTTGGCATCAGCGTCAGGCCCCATGCTAGTGGCAGCCACAGCGCCTGTTGGGGCAGTTTGTGCCGTGGCGCTGGCTGCGATCCATGTGAAGAGCGCTAGGACGAGTAAAGATTTTTTGAAAATAGTCATAAGTTACCTCGATTGTAAAAGTTTAAGAACATCTAAGCGATAAGCCGACCATACGGGTAGCAGCGCTGCTATCAGCGCCATGCCCACCGTGCCCGCCAGCACCCACATTTGCTCAGGTAGCCACACCAAACCCGTCATGGGAATCGATCTGTCCACCGATAGCAAATAGCCTACCAGACCAGTCAAAAGGTGGCCTAAACATAAGCCTAAAACCCCGCCCAGCACAGTGAGAATCAACGCCTGCCACACCAGCACGCTGGCCACGCGGCCAGGTGGCGCGCCTAACATGCGCAGCATGGCCCAGTCAGCTTGGCGCTCACGCAAAGCGTTCCACAGGGCAATTAGCAGGCTGACAGTGGCAATCAGCAGCAGCACGGCTGCAAAGCCGCGTAGCACATCTGCACCCACACCCAGCAGCCTGAACAGGCGAGTCATTTCAATAGCGGGCGCGGCGGCTTGCATTTCGGTGGTGGTGTTGACAAAACGCGGAAAGCTCACGGCTGCCATTGGCGAGGTGTACTGAATGAGCGCCATTGTGACTTCGCGCTCTTCTTGCATCGCCTTTTGGTCTGATGCGTCAAGTGCGGTGGCTTTTTCGTGCACTTGCCAGACCGATTCGGTCATGGTCAAAATTAAGCGGTCAAGCACGCAGTTGCATGCTTGCAGCACGCCCACCAGCTGGTATGGCGACTCTCCATGCGGATGACCCTTAGCGCCCAACCCGTGGTTGCCCACAAACGGTATGCCGGGCTGTAAGCCTACTTTGTACATGGCTGCGGCGGCCGTGGCACCTGCCACAGCTTGCATCGGCGCTGACCACAGCTGGCCTTGGGCCATTTTGGCTTGGTACAGGTCGATGTAGTCGCTGGTAGTGCCCACAATACGGTAGCCTGCGTAACTGTCGCCCAAGCTCAGCGGAATGAGTTTTTTGACTGACGAATTTTTGGCCAGTTCTTTCGCGTCAGCCAGCGGTATGTTGCCTGATGGCACATCGATGTGAAACACACCTGCCAAAATCAATTGCAGCGGGCTGCCCTTGGCGCCCACCACCACATCAATGCCCTGCAGGTCTCGCTCAAACGATGTTTGTACTTGATGTTGCACTAATAGTAAAAAGTTAATTGACGCCAGCCCGAGTGCCAGCAGCAGCACATTGAGCAGCGCCGCCAGCGGCCTAGAGCGCAGATATTTGTATGCAATTACTATAGTATTCATAGCAAACTATTTAATATCTGCGTCGGGAAAGTGACGATTTTTACACCTAAAACTGATTTCAACATATGTGCCACCCTCTCGTCATGTGTAGCTACTACCAGCGTCGCGCCAGAGCGCATCGCCGCCTGCGCGAGCAGCGTGGTGGCGCTGTGGGCAGCATCATCGTCTAAGCTGGCTGTGGGCTCATCGGCCAAGATAACTTTGGGCTGCATCAGCACAGCGCGCGCCAGTGCTGCGCGCTGCGCCTGCCCGCCCGAGAGCGCGTGCGGCATGCGCTGCGCTAAGTCAGCCACGCCCAGCGCGTCCAGGCTGCGCATGATCTGCGCTTTGTCTGTTGGCGCGCCGATGGCAAAGTACGCCAGCGCTAAGTTGTCAAACACGCTTAGGGCATCGCTCAAATGCAGCCGCTGCGGCAAAAACCCCACTGTGCGCCCGCGCCAAGCGTCGCGCTGAGCAGGTTTGAGCAGCGCAGGGTTTTGCCCCGCTACTTCGATGCTTCCCGATGCAGCGGTTAACAAACCCGCCGCCAGCGCCAACAGGGTCGATTTACCGCTACCCGAATTGCCTCGCAGCACCACTGCACCGCCTTGTGGGATATCCAGATCAGGCAGTATGAAAGGCGCGCCGCCCGGGTATTGGTAGCCTAGGCTTGCTGTGCGCAGCATTAGTTCGGCTCAGTTGCTGGCACGGCACAGTCGGCACACACGCCGCGCACTGCAAAGTCCATGCTCAAGCCTTGGTAGCCCAAGGCTTTGAGTGCTTTGAGGGCAGTTTGCGCAGCTATCTCTAGGTCATTGGTGCTCGACTGCAGTGCGCCAGTAAACAGCTGGTCGCGGTGGCAGGTTTGGCACTCAAAGTGCGGTATGGCGTGCACGCTGGCTGGCATGGCTTGGTACCGGCGCACACGGTTGGCATCCACGCGGCATAACAGCAGGCCAACCTGTGTGAGGCGATCGATCAGGCGGTACAAAGTTACGCGGTCTAGCGCCAGAGTTTGGGTCTCTTGTGTGGCTAGTTGCAGCTGCGCATGGGTGTAGCTGGTGTCAGGGTTGGCCAACATGCACGCTAGCACTACCCGCGCAGCCTGTGTGCGGCGCAGGCCGTGGGCCGACAAAAGCGCGTCCACAGCAGCGTAAGCGCTGCTTGACGGAGCCTGCGATGAGTCTGTGGGGCTAATGGATGGCATAGTTTTTTATTAAATTGATCGGTAAAATAAAACTAACGCAACTTAGTTGCATTATAATTTACCGCAATCAAGTTGCATTATTACTGCTTGTAGCGAGTTTCTACTATCTCTTTTGTAAAGTTAAGCTGACTATGTTGTTCAGAATTAAGTCACTTGCCAGCCGCCTGCCGTCATGGATGGCATGGTCAGCTTGGATGCGTATGCTGTTTGTCGCACCTTTGCTTGTGTTTCTGTGGTTGGCGGTTGGTTGGGCTAATTCGGAGTCTACTTTGTGGTAGCAGTAGATAACCTTACGGTCAGCTACCGCCAGCACCCTGCGCTGCACCATATCAGCGGGCATTTTGCCCCAGGCTCGCTAACTGCTGTAGTCGGGCCTAACGGCTCAGGCAAAACGACTTTACTCAAAAGCATCATGGGGCTATTGCCTTTAGACGGCGGGCACCTGACGGTAGCTGCGCCGCGTGCGCGCATGGCCTACTTGCCGCAGTTATCAGAGATTGACCGCAGCTTTCCATTAAGCGTGGGCGAATGCGTGCAGCTGGGCTGCTGGGCCTGTGCAGGCGCGTGGGGCAGCTTGTCTAGCGCGCAGTTGGCGCGAGTACAGTGGGCGCTGCAAACAGTGGGGCTGGATGATTTCGACCAGCGCCCCATCAGCACGCTGTCTTCGGGGCAATTACAGCGTGCGCTGTTTGCTCGGCTACTTGTGCAAGACGCAGAGCTTATTTTATTAGACGAGCCATTTAATGCCGTGGACTCTAAAACTACCAATGCGCTGCTTAGTTTGCTGCAACTGTGGCACGCCCAGCAGCGCACAGTGATTGCGGTGGTACACGACGATGCGCAGGTACGCCAGTATTTTCCGCAAACTCTGCTGCTGGCACGTGAAGTAGTTGCTTGGGGGCAAACTGCGGATGTAATGACCCTGTTTAATCTCAACCAAGCCCGCACAATGGCCGAGGCTTGGAACGAGTCAGCGCCGGTGTGCGATGTAGATGCGCTTAGCATGCACAAAGTGGCGGCATGATGGAGGCGATTTACACCGTGCTAATCGCGCCCTTCACCGAATTTGCTTTTATGCGCCGCGCGCTAGTGGCTACCCTGGCACTGTCATTCAGCGCTGCGCCGCTGGGCGTGTTTCTGACATTGCGGCGCATGAGCTTGCTGGGCGACGCGCTAAGCCACGCCATATTGCCCGGTGTGGCCGTAGGCTTCATGCTGTTTGGTTTGTCGCTAACTGCCATGGCTGTGGGTGGTGTGGTAGCAGGCATGCTGGTGGCCGCACTAGCAGGTGCTATCAGCCGGTCTACCGCACTGAAAGAGGATGCCAGCTTAGCCGCCGTGTATTTAGTTGCTTTGGCGCTCGGGGTGACGCTGATCTCACACCACGGCACGCAGCTAGATTTACTGCATATATTGTTTGGCAGCGCTTTAGGCGTTGACGCGCAAGGCTTGTATTTAGTGGCAGCGGTATCTAGTGCCAGCATGCTGGCTTTGGCAGCGCTGTACCGCGCGCTGGTGCTAGAGAGTTTTGACCCTGTGTTTTTAACCGCCGTATCGCAACGCCGCACTGCAGGTGGGCGAAGATGGAGCGGTACATGGAACAGTGCATGGAACGGTGCGTGGGTATGGCAGCAAAGTTTTTTGATGCTGGTGGTGATCAATTTGGTGGCAGGTTTTCAAACCCTTGGCACGCTCATGGCAGTGGGGCTGATGATGTTACCCGCTGTGTCTGCCCGTTTATGGCATGTTAGCCTGCCCGCGCAATTGGCCAACGCTTGCCTGCAAGCCGTGTTAGCCAGCATCAGCGGGTTGCTGCTGTCTTACCACTTTGATACCGCCAGCGGCCCCACCATTATTGGGTGTGCAGGGGTTTTGTACTTTGCCTCTTTGCTCTTCGCACCTAGTGGTTGGTTAACTCAAATTTTTCCTAGATTACACAAAACTGCGTGAATGGTGTTTTGTATTCTTTTGACAGCTTAGTTATTTTTAAAGGTGATTTATGAAATCGTTGTTCTCTCAGTTTGGTGTGGTGGTTGCCTTGTTAGGCGTACTTGGATGGCCAAGCTCGGCAAGCGCTGCAGACAAATTGCCAGTGGTAGCCAGTTTTAGCATTTTGGGTGATTTAGTGGCTATCGTAGGCGGCGACCGCATCGCAGTGACTACGCTGGTACCCGCTGACAGCGACGCCCATATTTTTGAACCTAAACCCGCACATGTTAAGAGCATTGCGCAGACTAAGCTACTGGTAGTCAACGGCCTAGGCTTTGAACCTTGGGTTGCCAAGCTGGCCAAATCTGCAGGCTACAAGGGCGATACGGTGGTGGCAACACACGGCATACAGCCACTGTCCATGACAGAGGATGGCAAAAAGTCAATTGACCCGCACGCTTGGCAAAACCCGCGCAACGTCATCATCTACGTGCGCAATATTGCAGCCGCATTAGCCAAGCTAGACCCTGCAGGCGCTACCCAGTTTAAAGGTTCCAGCGAAGCCTATGTTAAAGAACTAGAAGCGCTAGACACTTGGGCCATAGGGCAATTTGCAGCCGCACCACAGGCCAAACGCAAAGTCATCACCTCGCACGATGCCTTCGGTTATTTTGCAGCGCACTACCAAATCACTTTTTTAGCACCCCAAGGTATGTCTACCGAATCTGAGCCAAGCGCCAAACAAGTAGCGAAACTGATCCGTCAAGTCAAGGCTGAAAAAATCAAAGCCGTGTTCGTAGAAAACATGACCAACCCCAAGTTAATAGCCCAACTTGCCAAAGACGCAGGCGTAGTGCCCGGAGCTGCTTTGTATGCAGATGCGCTGTCAAGTGCAGACAAGCCCGGTGCAAGCTACTTGCAAATGATGCGGCACAACGTGTCGCAATTGGTGTTGGGTATACAAAAAAATTAATTTTGCTCGACTTTTAACCGGACAGTAGTGATTTTTTCTAAGCAGTAAAACTAGACAATTCGATTCAAATTGCCAGCTGATTTTTTTTGTATTTTTATTTCTAAAACTGCCAAAAAAATGATCTTATAGCCCGCTGCAATGCTCAGGCTTGCCATAATGACGGCGACCAATAAGTCGGGCCATGCTGTGCCCGTGCCAAACACGCCCAGTGCTGCAGCCACAATGGCTAAATTGCCCAGCGCATCGTTGCGGCTGCACAGCCACACACTTTGCATATTGGCATCGCCTTCGCGAAAAGCATACAGCATGGCTGCGACAAACACATTGGCTAACAATGCCACTAGACCAACAGCGCCCATAGTGACAGCCTCGGGTATTTGACCTGTATGCTGGCTCCACAACACCTTGGCTAAAACCAGCGTGCCAATAACAAACATAGTCCAGCCTTTGAATAAAGCTGCTTTAGCGCGCCACAGCACGCCCATAGACAGGACATACAAGGTGATGGCGTAATTGGCGGCGTCGCTGAAAAAGTCTACTGCATCTGCCAGCAGCGATACCGAACTAGAACTCAACCCTGCGCCCACCTCTACTAAAAACATACTTGCATTGATGATCAACGCAGCCCATAACACGCGGCGGTAGCGTGGCTGCTTGGTCATGTCAGACAGGCCATGGTCGTGGTGAATGTCGGTTGTGCCGCAGTTTGCATGTGCCGTGCTGTCAGTATGGGTGTGATTAGAAGCCATGATGCGTTGGTGTCCAAAAGTATGATCTAAAGCCAGCGTCTAACAGCCAGCGCGTAGCTACGGTAGCCTTCGCCATAATATGAAGCTAAAAACGCCTCTTCTAGTCGCACTTGAATTTGCAAGAGCAATTCACCTGCAATGACTAAAGCCAATATCGGTGCGGTAGGCTGCAGTATTACAAGACATAGCAAGCTAATACGCATACTTAAAAATATAGGATTGCGACTAAGGCGAAACACATTGCTTGCCACCAGCGCTCCAGGGTGTTGCGTGTCAATGCCGATGCGCCATGAGTTGCCCATTTGATGCTGTGCATAGGCCATTAAAGCCAGGGAAAGCGTTAATCCTGACCACGCAACAATATGTAGCCAAACGGGACTTTGCCAGAGCGGCACATGCAAGCCAGACTGCAAGGCGCCGCTGGTGTTTATGAGCTGAGTTCGTAGGGCAAGATGCACGCCGAGCAACACCAGGACGATTTTGAAGGCGCGGCCAATGTATCCCTCGGGACTGTCATTGCGCGGCAACACCAGAGGGTTGCGCCCTGTGCTGCAGTAGGTGCGCCAGCTGCTCCAAGCAAAACCGATGGCGAAAAATAGGATGAAATAAATTAATAATGCCCAAGCTTGATTTATGGGGAATTGAGCGTGCGACAAAGTGATTAATGTGTTCATAGTTAAAATTACAAACCATAAAGTAACTTCAAGGTCAAGCCATGGCAAGTTTAAAACCACATATCACGCAGGGCTATCAAATCGGTCAAGCAGCGCAGCGCAGCGGGGTCAGTGCTGCGAACATTCGGTATTACGAAAAAGAAAAGCTCATCGACCCGCTGGGCACTGCAGCCAATGGCTACCGCATGTACAGCGACGAGGACATTCATCAGCTGCGTTTTATCCGCATGCTGCGTAGCTTAGACATGTCGCTGGCCGAGGTGCGCAGTTTGTTGGGGCTAGATTTGCGCAACAAAACAGACTGTCAGATTGCGCGCGATACCTTAGACGGCCATATCGATCATGTGCGCGAGCGGTTGACGGAGCTGGCGCAGCTTGACGTTGAGCTGGTTGCGCTGCGCAAGCGCTGCAATGGTAAGGACGCGTCATGCCATTTGATAGAGGCACTGCATGCGCGGGCGAATGTGGATCCGCCTTACTCGGTCAAGAAAAAACCGCATGCGCATGTGTGATGCGCCTTGCGGTTTTGAGTGGACGCGTGGGCGAGGTATGGGCGAATTCAGCGCCCGTGCTCGGCGGGCGTCTCTAGCTTGCGCGCTGCCAGGGTGAGTAGCCAAGTCATGATGAGGTACAAGAACGAGATGGCCAAATAGGGCTCCCAATAGCGCGAATAGGCACCTGCAACAGTGCGCGCAGCCATGGCCAGCTCGGCCAGCCCAATAGCCGACACCAATGACGAGTCTTTGAGCAGGGTGATGGATTCGTTGACCAGCGGCGGTACCATGCGGCGCAGGGCTTGGGGCAGCACAATGTAACGCATAGCCTGGCTGTGGTTGAGCCCAAGGCTTTGAGCAGCTTGCGTTTGTCCGCGCGAGATAGACGCAATGCCTGCCCGCACAATCTCAGAAATATAAGCCGCCGCATTGAGCGTGAGCGCCAATGCGCCTGACATGAATGCACCATAGTTTTGGCGCAGTTCGCTGGCTAACTCGCCAGTTAACAATAGCCCATTTTCAGGGTGAATCAACGCAGGCATGAGTGCAAAATGCACCAGCAGTATTTGTACAAACAGAGGCGTGCCTCTGAAAAACGCCACATAGGCCACGCAGACCCAGCGCAGCACGCGCCGCCAGCCTGTGGCCTGCTGGGAGGTGACTAAACCAATCAACAAGCCTGCCAAAAGCCCTAGCACCAGAGCAATAACAGTGAGCTGAACGGTCATCCACACGCCCTGCACAAACAGTGGTGCGTAGGGCGTGAGGATTTCCCAGCGCAGATCCATAAAGGACTATGACAATCTAATTAAATAATAAAAATTATTTGGCAGAAGGGCCAAAGTATTTCACGTTCATGGCTTGCAGGCTACCGTCTGCTTGCATAGCGGTCAGTGCGTCTGTCAGCTTCTTTTGCAGTTCAGTGTTGCCCTTTTTCACTGCAAAGCCATACTGCTCGGGCGCGAACGATGCATCGCTTACACTTTTGAACTTAGCCGTCGGATTGTTGGCAATGTAGTGTTGCACTACACCGTTGTCGGCCACTACAGCAGCTACGCCGCCAGCTTCTAGCTCTTTCAAAGCCAGTGGGGTGGATTCAAAGCGTTTGATGTTGGCACTGGTTTTGCCCAGCAGCTTTTGCACGACTTCGTCACCAGTGGTGCCGGTTTGCACGCCAACTTTGAGCTTCTTCAGGTCGTCAAACTTAGCCACTTTGGAGCTGTCTTTCACGGCTATCAACTGGTTGGCGTTGAAATAGGGGCCAGAAAAGTCCATGGTCAGCTTGCGCTCGTCGGTGATGGTGACAGACGACGCCACGATGTCACGCTCGCCTGTGTCGAGGGTTTTGAAGATGCCTTCCCACGGGGTGTTGACAAATTTCACCTCGATACCGGCCTTGGTGGCCACGGCTTTGAGTACGTCTACGGTGTAGCCTGTGATCTCGCCGCTAGGCGTTTGTGACTCAAACGGTGCATAGGCTGCATCGGTGCCGACCACATAGACTTTGGCCACAGGTGCTGGCGCAGGCGCGGCAGCAGCGGGGACGGGTGCAGGGGCGGCAGGTGCCGGCTCAGGGGCTTTGCCGCAGCCAGCTAAGACGGCAGCAGATGCGAAGGCCAAAAGGGCCAAGCGGCGGGTAGAAGTCATAGATTTCATAAAAAATAGTCCTCAAAAATTAAAAGGTAAGCTAGTTTAAGCGTTGTTGGGGCCGGTATGGGCCAGAGGTATCCCCAGTGTGATAAGCACATCGCGGGCCAAGTGGGGGTAGTCCGAGATCAGGCCATCGACTCCTAAGGCTAGCACGCTCTCTATTTCGGGGGGGCTATTGACCGTCCAGGGGACTACTTTCAAGCCTAGGGACTGGGCCTTGACCACCAAAGCGGCGTCAATGTCGCCAAAATAAGGTGACCAAATGCTACCGCTAGCTGCGTGCACCATGTGGGGTACATCGGCATGGTCTTCACGCCTAACCGACCCTGTCCAGCGGGCTCTGCCGGGCGCGGGCGTGATGTTGTCCGTCCAGGCCTGCTGCGCTGTCAGGCAGGCGGTGCGCAGGCTAGGCGCGCGCTGTTGCACCAGTTGCAGTGTGCGCCAGTCAAAGCTTTGAATAATTACGCGCTCTTGCATGCTGTGGGCCTGAACCACAGACAGCAGCAGGTCGACAAACAGCTCGGGGCTGACCGTCTCATCGGGCTGATCGGGGGATATTTTGGTCTCGATATTAAAGTGCAGGTGTGTCGCCTGCATGCGCTCAAACAGCTGCGCCAAAGACGGCATGTGTGTGCCCTCAACTGGCTTTTGCGTGGGAAACCGCTGCGCATAGGCACTTGCTGGGTCGATGCGCCCCACGTCAAAGCTTTGCAGCTGCGCAAATGTCAGTGAATTAACCAAAACTGGAGCGGCCAGCCATTGGCCCACTGCGTCGCGGGTGATCTCGGGGTTGAGCGCGCGGTCATGACTGATAACAACCACGCCATCGCTGCTCACGCCTACGTCTAGCTCCAGCGTGCTCACGCCGATACGCAAAGCTTCTTCGTAGGCAGGCAGCGTGTTCTCGGGCAACAGGCCGCGTGCGCCTCGGTGGCCTTGCAGGTCGAATGCTTTAGGATGTGCCATAGTCAATAAAGATTTACCTATGAAGGTTCAAACCAGAGCGTAACGTAGGCCGCCACTGCAAAGGGCGCGCCCACCCATGCCAATTTATCAAATCCCACGCTGGCTGCCAACGCGCCACTGACGATCGCGCCCAGTGCCGTGCCTAAATAAATCATCGAAGCGTTCAGGCTCAGCAGAAGCGGCGCTTGCGAGGGTGCCAAGCCCGTGAGGCGGGCCATTTGCGGTGCGCCCAGTGAAAAGCCTGCAATGCCCCAAATGATAAAAATACCCACTACCAAGGGGTAGCTACCCAGAGTGAGCGGCACGCACAGCATGGTGATGATAAACGCAGCTAAGTTAAAGCGCAGTGTGCGCAGTGGCCCAAAGCGGTCTGCAGCCCAACCGCCCCCAAGCGTGCCCACCACGCCGCTGATACCAAACAAGACCAGCGTAAAGCTCAACTCCTGTGGCGACATAGTGATCAAGGCTTGTAGGACTGGGCCAATATAGGCAAACACACTGAAGATGGCAATAAAGTACAGCAGCGTGCGCGCCCAAACGCGCAAGATCTCAGGCCGGCGCAATGCGTTGCCTAAGCCTGCAAAGCTGGCGCCCGGCGCTTGGATTTGATTGGGCAAAAAGTACACCATCGCCGCTATGGCCAGCGTGCAACACACCACCACGAGGGCTATCGGCGACTGCCAGCCGTAGGTAAACCCCATCCAAGTGCCCAGCGGCAGGCCAATGGCATAGCTCAGGCTGACACCAGAGAACACCAGCGCCAGCGCCCTTGCGCGCAGGACGGGCGGCACCATGGCCACAACCAGCCCTGATGCCAGCGCCGAATACACTGAGCCGATGCCCATCAGCACCCGTCCGCCGAGCAGGGTTGCAAAGTTAGGCGACAGCGCACACACCACGCTGCCCGCCAAAAAAAGCACCAGCGCCAACACAATAGCGCGCTTGCGCTGCCAAGTGCCTGTGGCCACGATGAGAAATGGCGCTAAAAACGCCGAAGCTATCGCATACGCCGTCATCGCTTGGCCCGCCACTGCCACACTCACACCCAAGTCGTCGCTGATGGGTTTTAAGATGCCCGTCAGCACGAACGCGCCTGTGCCCACGACCAAATTGGTCAATGCAAAGAGATACAGGATAGGCGGCATGTTGGCTGAGGGTATTTAGGTAAATTTTTAGGCAGTTTTCCGAGGTGGATATTAGATAGTTTGCTATTAATTTAGGACTAAATTAAAATTAAGCAACACTCACTTTACCTGCGGCATACGTACTTTAACGCAGCCCTGTCTAGGGGCTATGCACACATCTTACCGCCACAGGCGCCTTAAGCTGCCGGTTGGCGTATCGCAATCCACTTGAAGCAGCTTTTGATTTCTACATCAAAATTCTAATAACTCTTGGCATGTTTGCTGTGCCAACAGTGCGATGTGTGCTACTTGGGTTTGTGCAATGGCGGGCCAAGTGTTGTGATTGCAAGCGGCTTCTAATTCATAGCAAGAGGCCACCAGTGCGCGCGCCCCTACATTAGACGACGCACCTTTGAGTGCGTGCAACGCAAGGCACAGATCTGCAGGATTGCAGCCCGGCAAGGTGGCCTCAATCGCTGCGATACGCATAGGTACATCGGTGATAAACAAGGTAATCACATCGCGGGCCATAGTGCGGCGCGTATCGTCAAACTCTTTGAACTGGTCTAACCGGCTCCAATCTACCAAGCTAGATTTGACGGGCACTGCTGTAGAACACTCTTGGCCACCAGTAATGGGTCCGCCAGCCGGTGTAGATGCATAGCGCTCTAGCGCATCGGCCAGTTCGTCGATACGCAATGGCTTGGGTAAAAACCCCAGCATGCCTGCGTCTAGGCAGCGCTGGCGATCTTCTTGCATCACCGAAGCGGTCAGGGCGATCATGGGCGGGGCAGATGCGCCGTAGGTGCTGACGATGTGCCGCGCTGCAGCGTAGCCGTCCATCACAGGCATGTTGGCATCCATCAAAATAGCGGCGTAAGGCTGTTGCTCTGCGCAAGACTGCTCCACCATGGCGATGGCCTCTTCCCCGTTGTGCGCAGTGCTGGCCTCATAGCCTAGCTTGGTTAGCATAGCCAAGGCTACTTTGAGGTTCACTGCGTTATCGTCAGCTACCAAAATGTGCTGGTGCTTAGCCACTATGGCGGGGCCACTAGCTGCAGGCGTAAGTGCGGCCTGCATATTGTTAGCGCGAATCAACGCATCAAACAATTGCGACTGGCGGTAGGGTTTGAGCAATACAGCGTCAAACAAAGCCGCAATTTCGCCGCTCGGGGCCATGCCTGAAGTGAGCAATACGATATTGGCGGTAGGCTGGGTTTGCCTCAGCGTTTTGGCAAAATCATAGCCGTCCATATCTGGCATATGCATATCGACAACGATGACTTTAGCGGTGTGTGTGGCCAGCCAGTCCAAGGCGTTTTTCGCGCGCTCAAACTGCACCGTATGCATACCCCAGCGCTTGACTTGCTTGTCCAAGATGCGCAGGTTCAGGGCCGTGTCGTCGATGAGCACCGCTCGCTGCCCATTCAAGCTGGCCATGTAATACGACGAGGTGGCTGATGGCTCTTGTGCATCTGCGCGTTGCAGTTGTGCAGTAAACCAAAAAGTAGACCCTTGGCCCGGGCTAGATTCGAGTCCCACGTTGCCACCCATGAGGTGCGCCAAGCGCTTGCAAATTGCCAAACCCAAGCCTGTGCCTCCGTAGCGGCGTGCTGTAGAAGCATCTACTTGGCTAAAAGACTGGAACAGCGCATCTTGCCTGTCAAGGGGAATGCCAATGCCCGTGTCTTTGACGCGAAACTCAAGTAACGCATGGTCTTGACTCGCAGCTTCACCCAATGCATTTACGCTGATGAGCACCTGGCCTTGGTCAGTGAATTTAATTGCGTTATTAATGAAGTTGAGCAGCACTTGGCGAAGGCGTGTCACGTCGCCGCGTACCCAAGCAGGCACATTTTCAGCGATATCAATCAACAACTTTAGTTTTTTCTCACGCGCGCGCGAAGCTGCAATATCACAAGCATCTTCAATCGTGGTTTGCAAACTCAGTGGCTCGTTTTCCAAATCAAGTTTGCCAGACTCGATTTTAGAAAATCCAAAATATCGTTGATCACACCCAGTAGTTGGTCGCTGGACACCTGCATGGTGTGTAGGTAGTCTTTTTGCTCTATGTTCAAAGGTGTGTCGGCCAACAAACCGGTCATGCCCACTACGCCGTTTAAGGGTGTGCGGATTTCGTGGCTCATGGTGGCTAAAAACGAAGCTTTGGCGCGCGCTGCAGCCAGCGCATCTTCGCGCGATGCTTCCAACTCGCGGGTGCGCTGCGCGACGCGCTCTTCCAAATGCTCGTTAGCGTCGCGCAAGGCGATGGCTTGTTGTTCAATCTCGCCGCGTTTAGCTTGGATCTCGATGGCGCTGGCATGCATGGCCAAAGACAGGCTGCGTACTTCAGCAATTTGCGCTTTGCCTTGCACCTGCGGTATCAACCCTTGGCCTAATGCCTCGGCGGCTTCGGTTAGCCTGGCAAATCGGTGGTTGAGGCTATAGGCAAACCAAGTGGCTGCAAAAGCACCTAAGGCCAATACCAGCAAGGTGACATACACAGACTGCTGGATCGAGCGGCGGGTTTCGCCCGCAAAATCGCTGTCTGGTGCCGCCACAATCATGTTCCATTGCAAACCCTCAGACTGCCCAAAAGGCCGCATGGCTGCAATCACTTTGGTGCCGTTGACTGGGCTTAAAAATGACTGCATTTTCAGGGCTTCGCCCACTGCTGCAGGACTCTGCTTAAGTGCAATGAAAGCTGCGTAGGCATTGCGCATCGTTAAATTATTGCTATCGCTCGGCTTTAAGCGCTGCAGTTGCCCATCGACTGATCTGAACAAGTCCTCAGTGGTTGATGTGGCTACCAGATAGCCTTGCTCATCGACCAGCATGGCAATACCGTTGTCGCTGATTTTTTGCGCTTGCATGCGCTTCGTGAGTGTTTTGAGAAATAAATCTACGCCCACCACACCTAAGGTTTGGCCAGCGCTGTCTGCCACTGGCTGCGCCAAGGTGATTAGCAACTGGCCTGTGGAGGCTGAGGGATAAACGGTGGTGTAAGTGCGCGCTTTTTTGATCACTGCGCTGGTGTACCACGGGCGCTGGCGCGGGTCATAGGGTTTGGTTTCTGCGGGCAGCTCTTGGCTGCGGTCTAAGGGCTGCTGGGCAGCATAGTAGCGCCGAGCGCTTGCATTAGCAGGTTTGAGGTGGACTTTTAAGCGGTCTTGGCTGGCACTGCCAGTGTCTTGCACGCCGTAGAAAGCGCCTTGTGCATCGCCAAAATACAAAAACGATACATCCGGCAACATGCGGGCCAGAGAAAACGCAAACGCTTCAAAATTTTGCGGTCGGGCCATCATGGCTTGAACGTTTGCGTTTTGCTCAGCTGTAGGCTGGCTGCGTAATAAACCATTGAGCAGCGAGTGGGCTTGCTGTAGATGCGTTTCAGTGTCAAGTTGCACCCGGTAGGCCACGTCATTGATAATTTTGTTGGACAGCTTATCCACGTTGTCCAAGGTGCTGGTGTACATCAGCCCGCCCACTACAGCGGCCGGTAGCAGTGCAAACAAGAGCAAACTACAAATTAAGATGCTGCGCAAGCTCCAAGCGCGTGGTGTGCTGGTGGTTGAAATCGGCGGATTAGTGGGGCGCATGGGAAATATGAATTAACCCAGCATATTGCCTTGCCTTGCGCAGATTGACCAGCGCCCGTTCTTTACTTTGAGGTAAAGCACACAGTTGCGCTGGTAAAAGTAGTTTTTTATCGACGTATTTGCTGTTGGTAACCGCCGGGCAGTGACTTAGTCTAGTTTAGCCCCAGACTTTTGCACCGCAGCCGCCCATTTTGGCATCTCAGCAGTCAAAAACTTCGCAAAATCGTCAGCACCTAAAAACGCCGGATCAGCGCCTTGGCTGATCATGCGGTTGCGTACCTCGGGCAGAGCCAGCACTTGCTTGAATGCGTCGCTGAGTTTGTCGATGACCGGCTTGGGGGTGCCTGCGGGCGCGAGAAAGCCATAAAAACCCACCACGTCAAACTCTTTGGCTTGTTTTGTTTCCATCACTGTGGGCACATCGGGCAGGGCGGGGTTGCGCTCGCGGCTGGTCACGGCCAGGGCGCGCACTTTGCCTTGCTTGTGATACTGCGCGGCCTGCGGAATACTCTCTGCCATAAACTGCACTTGGCCTGATATCAAATCGGTAAACGCAGGTGCGCTACCGCGATAAGGAATGTGCACCATGAAGATGCCAGTTTCAGACTTGAACATCTCAGGCACCAAATGGCTGATGCCACCGTTGCCTGCAGAGCCGTAGTTCACCTTGCCGGGGTTGGCTTTGGCGTACTTGACAAACTCAGGCAAGGTTTGCGCACTCACGCTGGGGTTGACCAAGAGCGCCAGCGGCTGCATGGCGGTGCGGGCTATGGGCACAAAGTCTTTGAGTGTGCCGTAGGGCAGCTTGCCGTAAAGGGCAGGGTTGATCACCATCACCCCGGTGTTGGCCAGCATGAGCGTGTGGCCATCGGGCGCGGCCTTCATCACGTCTTGCGCGCCTACGATACCGCCCGCGCCAGCTTTGTAGTCCACCGTGACGGGTTGGCCCAAGATGCCTTGTAGCTTGTCGGTCAGCAGCCGGGCATGCTGGTCGAGCGGGCCACCTGCCGGAAAACCCACCACAATGCGAATAGGTTTGCTAGGAAAGCTGGCTTGGGCTGCGGCGCTTTGGGCAAAGCCTAGGCCAGCCAGTACAGTGAGCGACAGACAGAGCAAATTTTTGAGGGTTTTCATCGTGCTATGGTTCCAAGAGATACGGCATGATAACCAGCCAATGCTGTGCAGTGGCTTAGCGTTTTCCAGCAGCCCAGACCCGCGTAATGACTTTGGAGACTTCCGTTGCAAGAGCGTGCCCACTTCAAATTCTGGCCCCAGCGCCTGCCCCGCAGCATCACGCCTCCTGCAGGCTCGCTGTGGCACAACCTGGCCGTGAGCGCGCTGCGATACCCTGATAAAACAGCGCTGGCTTTCTTTGATGCAGCGATTAGCTATGCGCAGCTGCAGCGCAGCGCCGAGCTGCTGGCCTTGCATCTGCGCGGGCTAGGCGTTAAATCAGGCGATAGAGTGGTGGTGTGCATGCAAAACTGCCCGCAGCTTGTGATCAGTCACTTTGCTGTGCTGCGGCTGGACGCCGTGGGGGTGCCTGTTAACCCGATGAACAAAGCCCAAGAGCTTAAACACTACATCACCGACCCCGACACCCAGGTGGCCATCACTACGGCTGACCTGGCCTCAGAGTGGGCGGCAGCCAGCAACGCGCTGCCATTGCCGCAGCGCCTGCAGCACCTAGTGACCACGCATTTTGAAGATACTTTGGGCCATGGCGGGCGCGATGCCAGAGCGCAAGACATGCCGCCTGCGTGGCGCGACTGGCTGACAACGCGCCACCCAGCGCCCGGGATGGACACGGGCACCTGCCACGACTGGGCTACGTTGATGGCCGCCGCGCAACGCGCGCATGGGGCGGGCGCTGGCGCCCTGCCGCCTGTGGCCGCCACATCACAAGACTTGGCTGTGCTGCCCTACACCAGCGGCACCACAGGTTTGCCCAAAGGGTGCATGCACACCCATGGCTCCATCATGCACAACGCAGTGGCCAGCAGCCTGTGGAGCAACGGCACCAGTGCGAACGTCACGCTGTGCGCCGTGCCCATGTTTCATATCACTGGCATGGTCAGCGTGATGCACGCTACGATTTACGGCAGCGCTACCTTGGTCATCATGCCGCGCTGGGACCGCGACCTGGCCGGGCGCTTGATATCGCGCCATAAAATAACGCATTGGACCAACATTCCTACCATGGTGATTGACCTGCTCGCATCGCCGTCATTTGACCAATACGACCTGAGTAGCTTGGTCTACATTGGCGGCGGCGGTGCGGCCATGCCCCAAGCCATGGCGCAGCGGCTGTGGGAGCAGTTTGGCCTGCGCTACGCCGAAGGCTACGGCCTGACCGAAACCGCTGCCCCCAGCCACAGCAACCCGCCCGACGCCACCAAGCAGCAGTGCCTGGGCGTGCCGTTCATCAGCGCACAGGCCCGCGTGATCGACCCCGACACCCTGCAAGAGATGCCCAGAGGCGAGCAGG
Source organism: Polaromonas sp. (assembly GCA_031431335.1). Lineage (GTDB taxonomy): Bacteria > Pseudomonadota > Gammaproteobacteria > Burkholderiales > Burkholderiaceae_C > JAAFIP01. The sequence continues at coordinate 21,749 of JANPDG010000183.1, forward strand.
GCGAGATCATCATGCACGGCCCGATGAATTTCTCTGGCTACTGGAAGAACCCGCAGGCCACGGCCAAAGCCTTTATCGAGTTTGAGGGCAAACAGTTTTTCAGAAGTGGCGACCTGGGCCGCGTGGACGAAGACGGCTACTTTTTCCTGACCGACCGCTTAAAACGCATGATCAACGCCAGCGGCTTTAAAGTCTGGCCTGCTGAGGTAGAAGCCCTGATGTTTCAGCACCCCGCCATTGCCGAGGCTTGCATCATCGCCGCACACGACGACTACCGAGGCGAAACCGTCAAAGCCGTGGTGGTGCTGCGCAAAACGCATTTGCAAACCACTGAGGACGATATTTTGCAATGGTGCCGAGACCACATGGCCGTCTACAAAGCCCCACGTATCCTGCAGTTTGTGGACGCACTGCCCAAAAGCGGCAGCGGCAAGGTGATGTGGCGGGCGCTGCAGGAGGCGCAGAAGG
>JANPDG010000184.1:0-2268 GCA_031431335.1 Polaromonas sp.
TCTGCCAACAACTCAGGGTGCCGATCCAACACCCGAAGCAACTTCACCAACGCCAACGGCGGCTTGGTCTTCCCGTTCTCGTACCGAGAAAACGCATTTACCCCACCGCCAAAGATCTGCGCGGCCTGGCGTTGGTCTAGGTCGAGTTTTTTGCGCACAGTCATGATGAACGCGGGGTCAACGATGGCGGCGTTGACTTGTTGGTTGAATTCGCGCATCAGGGTGTTGACGCGGCGGGATTCTTTTGCGTCTAGCACGGCCTCGCCACACGCGGGGCAAAAGTCGCCATCGACGGCGGGCAAGGTGGTGGACTCGCCTTTATACACGTAGGGAGTATCGCGGGTGTCGTGCACCAGTTCGGCTGCGCCGCAGGCAGGGCATTTCATGGCTATTGCTCCTTAAATGAAACTATCAGCACATCGTCGATGACGGTGAGCTTGATATACAAATCGGTCTCGCCCACTGGGGTGGTGGCGCGAGGGCGGTACACGTCTTGCCACACGCGGTGGTCGGCGTGGGTGGTCATGCTTTTATAAAAATCGGCTGTAGTCAGCGCTTTCACCACGGCTAGCATGGCATCAAAGTCCAGCTCTAGTGCGGCTGCGCCTTGTTGCGCTGTCAATGTGGCGCGTATCAGCTCTGCATCCATAAGCTCAAACACCTTGAATAGCTTGCAATGCGGCGTTTGTTTTTCCAATTTCTTGATATTAACTTAATTGGTTAATTTTAGCAACTAGGTTAAAAAACCTCGACGCACTGCGTCGCTCTTGTATGGCCAATATGCTGGCGCGGGCATTGCTACTGCGGCCAGCTGCAACATCAGCCAAGCCTTTCACAGCTTCATTTAGCAACGCGCAATATGCCTTATCGCTATACGTGTTTTGCATCGCTAGTTGTTGAGCATCGGATGTGGACATTTCAGCATCTCCTATCGCTGGTTCGCTTCGTCGCGGCTGAATTTCCACCCGTTGAGCTTCCCACCTGATGTCAAGCAGCTTTGCTCAAACTGTGCCCACTCTTGATCGCGCTGGGTGCTGCCCACCAGTTGCTCTAGGTAACTCAGTACGACTTGGTCAAGACTTTTGCCCATTCTTTGTGCAGCCTTGCTGGCGCACGCAGCAACTTGGTCATCTACAGTGAAAGTAATGTTCACCATGGGCATTCCTTTAGTCAGCAAAAAGACTATTTCGTACAAATTATCTGCGCGTTTGATAGGGATGCCAATTCTAAAACGGCCCCTTGATCCGATACAACAGAAACCCACTCTGCGGCGTGTACTTGTCGTACAGCGCCCGCGCCCGGTAGTTGGTCTCAAAGGTGTTCCAGTACAAGGCGCTCCAGTTTTGCGTTTTGCATTCGGCTATCAGCCAGTCGATCATTTGCTGGCCTACGCCGCTTGCACGGGCGGTGGGGCTGACGTACAGGTCTTGCAAATAGCACACGGGGGTGAGCTGGCTGGTGTTTTCGTGGGGCAGATAGTGGGCTATGCCGATGAGGCTGTCAGTTCCGTCGGCAGTGGCTTGCACGGCGGCTAGGGCGAACACTTTAGGCTGTGCGGTGTGGATGCGTTGCCACAGGTGGGCGGTGATGGCGGGGTTGGGTTCGCGCTCGTAAAAACGGGTGTACGCGTCCCACAGCGGCTCCCATTGGGGGCGGTCTTGGGGCAGCAGGGTGCGAAGGGTGGTGTGGGGCATGGTCATTTTGTATATAAATATGTTTGGTTTTGGAGGAAAAAATAGCAGATTTCCGACGTGTATATTGGATAGTTTGCTATTATTTTAGGATTAATCTGGTCTATTTAAAAAGGCCAGCCAAGCGCCGAGAGCCAATCAGTGCGGTCTAATTGCGCTCTAGGCGCAGCACCGTGTTCCAATGCACCGCGTCCACGGGTGTAATCGACAGGCGGTTGCCGCGCTGCAAAATGCGCAGGTCGGACAAGGCCAGCTGGTCGCGCAGGGTAGTTAGCGAGATGAGGGGCAGTGGGCGCACCAGTAGCACGTCCACATGCAGCCAGCGGGGTGCATCTAACGTGGACTTGGCATCGAAATATTTACTCTGCGCATCAAACTGGGTGGCGTCGGTGTAGGGCGCGCTGCTGATTTGCACAATGCCCACGATGCCAGGCTTAGGGCAGCTGGAGTGGTAGAAGAAAGCCAGGTCGCCCACCCGCATGGTATCGCGCATGAAGTTGCGGGCTTGGTAGTTGCGCACGCCTACCCAAGGCACGCTTTGTGTGGGGCGGGTGGCCAGGTCGTCGATGCTGCAGTC
>JANPDG010000185.1:0-3710 GCA_031431335.1 Polaromonas sp.
TCATTTGGCCCAATATTTGCGGTTCGCCCAGCACCATCGAGTCCAGGCCGCTGGCGACCCGGAAAACGTGGCGCGCTGCCTCATCGCCTTGCAGCGTGTATGTGTGCGAGCGCAACGTGCCAGCTTCAACGCCTCCGCTGCTGGCCAGCCACGCAAGCGTATGCTCAAGCGCTGGCGACTCGCTGGCGCAATAAATCTCCGTACGGTTGCAGGTGGACAAAATCGTGGCTTCTGGGTGCTTGATATGCGATTCGCGCAGCCCCTTGAGCGTGGGGGCCATTTTCTCGATTGAAAACGCGAACCGGCCCCGCAAATCGAGCGGCGCAGTGTTATGGTTTAGCCCAAGGGCCCAGACAGACATCGCCGTATTATAAAATTTAACGGGAGCCGTTGGGAACTAGGGAAACCAATCACTGTATGACTGCTTACCTGCTGACCGACCACTTGCTGAACCTGCTGGCACCCGCAGCCTTTGTCGCAGCGCTGTTGGTGTTGTCTGGACGGGTGTTTCGGCGATTTTTTAAACAAAATAGGCCTATAGCGCAATCAATATGGGCGCAAGCAGCTATTATTTTCATAGTGAATTCGGTCGTGACCGTGGCTGGGCTGGTGTTTTTTGGCAACGACGGCAAGATGGCAACCTATGCTGCGGTGGTTTTTGCAGCCGCGTTCACTTATTGGGTTTTGCTGCGCGGCTGGAAAAGTTGAGCTGGCTCAAGTGCCCGGTTTAAAGGCGTCTACCCGGTCGGTGATGATGCCGTCGGTACCCAAGTCCAACAGGCGCCGTACTTCAAGTTCATCATTTACGGTGTAGCTCAGTAGTTTGAAGCCTGCACTTTTTGCCTGCGTCACGCTCGACGTGTCCCACAGCCGGTGGTTGCAAATGACCGCGCTGCAGCCCAGCATGAGGGCAGTTTCCAGCCAGCCGGTCCACAGCTGGTGCAGCAGCAGCCCGCGTGGCAACTCGGGTGCGGCGTCCAGCGCGACTTGGAGTGCTTCGGGCCTGAAGGATGTGAGCAACGGTTTTCGTTCTGCGTTGTGCCACAGGCGCGCTGCGTGCTGCGCCACCACTTGGCCCGTTTTTTGGTCGGTGCCGGTGGTGGGTTTGATCTCGATGTTCAGGTCAAACCCATTGGCGATGCAGTAGCGCGCCACTTCTTCCAAAGTGGGAATGCGCTCACCTGCAAAAGCCGCTGAATGCCAGCTGCCCGCGTCAAGCGCTTGTAGCGCTTGCCAAGAGTGATCGCTTCCAATACCAGTGCCGTTGGTGGTGCGGGCCAAGGAGTCGTCGTGCAGTAAAAACGGCACGCCATCAGCGCTTAACTTCACGTCGCATTCAAACATGGTGTAGCCGTGGCTTGCGCCGAGTTTGAAGGCCGCCAGTGTGTTTTCAGGTGCGAGTTTGCCCGCTCCCCGGTGCGCCACCCAGCGCGGGTAAGGCCAGTCGCTGGCCGCGCTGTCACTCATGGAGTAGCCTTGGGTGCCTGCCGCAGCGTGGGGTCGAGCGCCACCCGCAATTTACCGTCCACCACGCGTACGTCGGCAACGCCCATTTTGGCGATTTTGTCGGCCTGCGCACTTTTAAAGCCATAGATTGCTGTGCGCTCCAGGCTTTGCTTGGCCAACGCCGAGCCGTATTGCGTGATGACATTGGTAACCTGCGGTGGTACACCTTTGAACACCAGATTTTCAATGCGCGAATCGTCCAGAAAAATCTCGCCCGTACTGGCTTGGTAGCGCGGCTTGGCCGACACCACCGCCGTTCCAGTAGTGGGTTGCCCGAGCACGCTGACGGCGGTGTCAAAGCTCAGTGTGATGCGGTCAGAAGCCTCGGCCAGCGTGATTTTTGGGTTTTGCAGTTTGATGCACGTCAGCGGCAGCGGGCAGTTTTCAGCCGGAAACTTCGGTGCAATCGCGTCTTGAATTTGTTGCGCCGAAAAATCGAGTGTCAGCTTTCCATTGGCGTAGCCGCAGGCGGTGAGCACGCTGCAAACCAGCAGGCCTAAAAGAGCGCAGGTGCGATTGCGAAATGTCATTCGCAAATTATGAACTACGCTGCAATGCGCAGCCCAGTGCCTGCATCAAAGTGGTGAACACGGTCCGCGCGCGGCGTCAAGCCGATGGTTTGGCCTAACTCTGGCGCGGACACGCTCTCATCGGTTCGCACCACCAGTTGCTCGTCACCCAGGCGGCAGTACAGCAGGCGTTCAGCGCCCAGCATTTCAATGGATTCAACCGTGGCCTGCCAACCGCCGGAGCCCATATCAAGATGTTCAGGCCGAATACCCAGAATATGGCCTGCCTTGCTACCGGCTGCATGTTTCAAAAGGTTCATCGGCGGTGAGCCAATAAAACTCGCTACAAAGGTTGTGGCAGGTCGGTGGTAGACCTCTTCTGGCGTACCAAACTGCTCCATGCGGCCGGCGTTCATCACCATCATGCGTTGGGCCAGCGTCATGGCTTCGACCTGGTCGTGCGTGACGAAAAGGGATGTGATACCCAATTCGCGGTGCAATTTTTGGATCTCCAGCCGGGTTTGCACGCGCAGTTTGGCGTCGAGGTTGCTCAGCGGCTCGTCAAACAAAAACACCTGCGGCTGGCGCACGATGGCGCGGCCCATCGCCACGCGCTGGCGCTGCCCGCCCGACAACTCACGCGGCTTGCGTTCCAGAAATTTGCCCAATTCCAGTATCCCAGCAGCTTTGGCCACGCGTTGTTTTATTTCTTCAACCGGGACTTTTTTGATTTTCAGGCCATAAGCCATGTTGTCAAAAACGCTCATGTGCGGGTACAACGCGTAGTTTTGAAACACCATGGCAATGTCGCGCTCGGCGGGCTCTAACTTGTTGACAACACGCGGGCCTATGCTGATTTCACCGCCGGTGATGTCTTCCAGGCCTGCCACCATGCGCAGCAGGGTGGATTTGCCGCAACCCGAAGGTCCGACGATGACGATGAATTCGTGGTCAGCAATGGCAGCCGTCACGCCATGAATAACTTGCAGCGCTTTGGCACCGTTGCCGTAGCTTTTGGTGACGTTGTTTAGGTTGATAGATGCCATATTTTTCAGAATCTTTTAAGTCAGGAGGCATTCACCGCAGAGGCGCAGAGGACGCAGAGGGCCGCAGAGAAAGAATAAAAAGCTTTTGTTTTCCTCTGACTTGCTTCCTCTGCGTTCTCTGCGCCTCTGCGGTAAAAGGTTTTCATTTCTCCGTATCCACCAACCCTTTTACAAACCACTTTTGCATCAGTATCACTACCAGCGCGGGCGGCAGCATGGCCAAAATGGCGGTGGCCATGACCACGTTCCATTCGGTGTAGGCCTCGCCGGCAATCAGTCTCTTAATGCCGAGCACCACCGGGTACATGTTTTCATTGGTGGTCACCAGCAGTGGCCACAGATATTGGTTCCAGCCGTAAATGAACTGAATCACAAACAGCGCGGCAATCGATGTTTTGGACAGCGGCAGCAGCACGTCCCAAAAAAACCGCATTGGGCTGGCGCCGTCCATTCGGGCGGCCTCGACCAGCTCGTCCGGCACGGTTAAAAAGAACTGCCTGAATAAAAACGTGGCGGTGGCTGATGCGATGAGCGGGATCGTCAAGCCCGCGTAACTGTTGAGCATGCCGAGGTCAGACACCACTTTGTAAGTCGGCCCGATGCGCACCTCCACCGGCAGCATGAGGGTGATAAAAATCATCCAGAACAC
>JANPDG010000186.1:0-3326 GCA_031431335.1 Polaromonas sp.
CATCGCTACTACGGTGTACTGGCACCGAACTCGCCGTTCAAGGCGGCGGTCACGGCAATCGCGCAGGCCGTTCCTTCACAACTGGCCAAGGTGCCAGCCGAGCCAGCTACTGCGAGCGATGGTGTGCCAACCCAGCCCGAACCTGCGCCACCTAGGCGCTCACAGGCGCACTACCTGTGGGCGGTGCTGATCGCCCGAATCTACGAGGTGTTCCCACTGCTATGCCCGCTGTGCGGCGGCCAGATGCGAATTCAATAGCTTTCATCACGCACAGTGCCGATATACGGCAAATGCTCGATCAAATCGGGGTGCAGACCGAGCCACCAAACATATCCCCGGCACGCGGGCCGCCGCTGTGGGAGGACTGTGATGCGCAGATGGGTGAGGGTGCCCAAGTTGAGCCAGACTGGGATCTGGCAGGGCAACCGGCGCCCGACTACGAGCTTGACCAGCGCATCAATTAGTGAGCGGTCTAAATAGCGGCGCAGGCCCGCTGCGGGGTAGGCCTGCGCGCGCGCCAGACCGAAAGCAGTTTGCGTTCAGCGGTCTTACTACTCAGCGACTGCGGCCGCTCTGACTTGCGCTATCAGTTGTGCTTTTGCCCACTAAATCCATGCCATGCTTCGTCTCATATGGTTGAATTTCCTATCCGTTAAGGCCTTGCTTTGCTCTAGACGGAAAAACCAACGAACATGACAAGCGCACTGAACATATTGATGGCGCAGAAAGCAGCGATACAGAAATCTAAAGCTAGAAGAAAGCGCCATTTAACACTTCTCTCACTTTTCTGAATGAGCACCACAAGACAGAGGGCGCCCCCAACCAACGCGGTTAAGAACGCTGTGCCTAAACCCAAAAATAACCAAAATGCAGTCGTCGCAGAACCATGTGCCAAACCAATAAGGAAAATTGCTAACAACGGACACAACCCAGCAAACAATCTCACGATGAACTGCAAAGCAAAAGCTTAATTCAATGCTGTATTCCAAGCCAAGGCGGCAGTGGGGCTTTTGGGATCTTTCAACAGCGCTTTGTGCGCTTCACAAAATTCTTCAAATCGTGATTCTTCGTATTGCCAAACAATACTGGCGACCAGGCAAGCGTCCAGCATTTCCTTCCAGCTGCAATAGGCTTTTTGCACTTGTACTGCCAACGGCATGCAGATGCTAAAAAATTCTGCTTCGCTGATCCAGCCCACTTGCAGAGCCCAGCGCGCCACGTTGGTGAGGCGAGAAGCATCCCAAATCATCAAGTTTTTTACGCTCGTGGGTGCAATGTTCACGGACTCCAGCATTTCAAGCCAGCTGGCACTGTTATTGAGCTTTTCGGCCAGTTCTGCATCGGTGTCGCTGGTCTTGCCTTTGAGAGCATTCATCGCAGCGTTTAGCTTGATTGGATTGGTAACGCCCAGCATGCCTGTGTAAGCGCCAACAATTTTTGCAAAGAATCCAGTCTTCGCGACTTCTTTTTCTAAGAACTTGCGCATCTCTGCCCAAACAGCTTCGAATTCCATCTTGTTGGGATATGCGCTTAAAGTCTGCGCCCTTGCCAAAAATTCTTCACGACTGTGGATTCCCCAAACATTATTCAATCCGCCTTGTAGCGTGGCGTTGTTGATGCCTGTCGCCAGATCATTGAGGATGTGTCCTTCCTTTGCATTGAGCAATGCACCGACTGACAGAACCCACTGCTGGGAAGGAGACAAACTTGTTGATGTGGCGATTTTTAGCATGGGTTTTCTAAAAAGAGAGCGGAGTAAGGCCCATGAATATACCGTGGTTTTCTTTTACCAGGCGTGAACTATTTATCGATAAAGTGAAGATTTAGATGCCATGGCAAAACCATCATAGGGCTGGTGGGCAGATTCAGCAGGCTGAAATGCGCATCTTGCAAAAGCCAATGACGACCTTCGTTGCATTTCCAAATCATTGCAGCGACGAAGTGCGCATCTAAAAAATCTTTCCAGCTTGCATAGCTTTGCTGAGCCAGGCGCGCAGCGGGGGCGCAAAGCTCGAAAAATTCAGCGTGAGTGATCCAGCCCAGATCGCATGCGTTGCGGCTTAAGTAGATAAATCTGCTGATATCCCATGCGACTAGATTATTGACTTGTCTTGCGTCGATATTTGCGGCAGCAAGCCAAACAAACCAAGTCAAAGAGGTTTTGAGCTTCTCGCGGACACGCGTGCCGTTAATTTCAATTTCTTTAGCATCAAGCCTTTGGATGGCCTGTTTTGTCTTGGAGCCTAGGGTCAATGCGTGATACCCACCCCAACCGAATGCAAGTAGACCGTCGCGAAATGACCTTAGCTTCATAGCTTTGCTGCCGCACATGTAGTCGGGAAAGAGTTGCCTGATTTCAGCCCAGACTGCTTCATAAGCGGTTTTGCTCGACAAGTGGCTGAGGTTTTCTTCGATTTCGAGAAAACTCTCGCGATCATGGATACCCCAAGATGTGTACAAGCCACGCCGCATTTTTTCATAGTTCTCTCCACTCGCTATTGTGTTGAGGAATTCACCATTAGCGACGCTAAGCAATGAGCCGAGCGCAATTAACCATTGCTGGCTTGGGGTGAGGGTTGTTTCAGCGGCTAGGATTAGCGGAACGCATGATCGCCCTAAGCTATTTTTCATGTTTGAAAGGACAGGTTGATTAAATGAATAATAAATGATTCAACTGCTGCATGACACGCTAAATGATTTCTGTACTTGCTCTGTGTCTTCGGTAGCCGAACACTACGAGACCTGGCTTGATCTGGCCAGCGCAGGCCAGTTCGACGGGCAGGGCGATCACCGCACCCCCAAGCCCTATGTGCGTCAGGCGTTTGCCAAGTATCTGCAGTGCGGCATCTTCGCCCACGACTTTGCACGTGCCCGCTGCGGCGACTGCGCGCACGACTACTTCGTGGCCTTCTCCTGCAAAGGCCGGGGTGTCTGCCCCTCGTGCAATACCCGCCGCATGGTGGAGACGGCGGCGCACCTGACTGATCATGTCTTGCCGCGCTTGCCCGTGCGCCAGTGGGTGCTGTCTGTCCCCAAGCGGCTGCGCTACTTTATGCAGCGCGACGGGGCAACGCTGAACATGGTGCTGCGCATTTTTTTGCGCGTGATTGCGCGCAGCCTGGCTACCTACAGCCCCGGTGCGGCGAATGTGAGTAAAGCAGCCTTGCACATCGGTGCAGTCGCCTTCATCCACCGCTTTGGGTCCAGTCTGAACGCGCATGTGCATTTTCATGTGTGCGTGCTCGATGGGGTGTTTGAGGAGGAGGTGGGCGGCGCGGATGCTGGCGCTGACATCGACACCCAGGCTGTGGTCGACGCTCAATCCG
>JANPDG010000187.1:0-20308 GCA_031431335.1 Polaromonas sp.
ACGCCTCACTTTATCGGGGCCTTGCTGGGGCTCAACAACAACACGCCATTGCAGCATGTGCCCTATCGCGGCTCGATACCCGGCATCACCGATGTGGTGGGCGGGCAGATTGCCGCCATGATTTGCCCGCATGGGGACCAAATTGCCAACCACAACGCTGGCAAATTGCGAATCTTGGCCACCAGCGGCAAGGAGCGCTCACCCTTCGTGCCTAATGTGGCAACATTTACCGAGCAAGGCTTTGCACAGTTAACCGTCGAAGAGTGGTTCGGATTTGTAGGCCCTGTTGGTATGAGCACAGCGCGTGTTAAATTAGCCAACGATGCCATTCAAGCGGCGACACGCGAACCCTCCGTGCTAGCTTCTTACAGTGTCGTAGGGCTCATACCTTATCGCGGAACACCTGTTGATCAAGCTCTCAGCATGAAAGCGGAGTATGAGCGCTGGGGCCCATTGATCAAACAGATTGGGTTTACGGCAGATTCTTGACGGACTTGCTGAATGCGACGTTGTCCGTCATTGGGCGGTCAACATCGAGATCATGGTGCCGTTTGTGCGCACGCTGGGCCAGGCTCACGCAGTAAGCGAGCTGCTAAACAAATGCGGTTTAGCACGCGGCACAGGTGCGCAAGATGGCACAGGCGCTTTGCGCCACATCATGATGTGCGAAGTGCCAAGCAACGCCATACTGGCCAGCCAGTTTTTAAGCTACTTCGACGGCTTCTGCATTGGCTCTAACGACCTCACCCAGTTAACCTTAGGCCTAGACCGCGACTCGGGCCTAGAGCTGCTGGCCAAAGACTTCGATGAACGTAACCCCGCCGTCAAGGCCATGCCAGAGATGGCCATCAAAGCGTGCCTCGCCCAAGGTAAATACGTCGGCATCTGTGGCCAAGGCCCCAGCGACCACCCTGACTTTGCGCAGTGGTTAGCAGACCAAGGCATATCGTCGATATCGCTCAACCCGGATTCGGTGGCGGAGACTTGGAAGCTGCTGGCTGGGTAGCAGAGTCTGGCCGAGCGATTGCCAACGGTCCCGACGAAGGTGTGACCATGCCAAGCGCGCAACCACCATAAAAGGCGAAGGCCCGCTCGTTGTGGTCTCACTGGGCAATTCAGGTCTAGTCCGCCCCCGCTTGAAACTGCGCCGCCCAAATGCTCACAGGCACCCTACCTGGGGGCTGTGCTGATCTTCCACATATGTTTGGATTTGTCCTGTTTCCACGGACTATGCTAGAAGCAAATACACTAGAAATTCAATGCGACAACTCTCAGACTACAGCCTTAATAGCCGGCACAAGCGCGCCAAAAAGTCGTTCATCGAGCAAATTGGGCACAAGATATTGCGCGCCAAAGTCTGGCGAATTCGCTGCTAAAGCTGCAATTGCATGTGCGCAAGCTTGCTTCATTGCCTCGCTGATAGCGGGAGCGCGGCTATCCAGCGCAGCACGAAACAAATATGGAAAGCACAATGCGTTGTTGATTTGATTGGGGTAATCGCTGCGTCCGGTAGCAACAATTGCGTCCGGCGCCACTTCGTAGACCAACTCTGGGCGAATTTCTGGCTCTGGATTGGCCAAACCAAAGCAAATCGGCTTTGCTTGCATTGATTGCACCATGGCCTGTGTGACTTGCTTGGGCGCAGATAAGCCCAGAAACGCCTCTGCACCTTGCATCGCCTCTGCCAAAGTGCGCTTATCAGTGTGTACAGCCCAAGCACGCTTTTCTTCGCTTAAATCTTTGCGCCCAAGATGGATCACGCCTTTGCTGTCAACCACCAAGACGTTCGATGGTTTGAGGCCAAAGGCTTGCAGCATATTCAAGCAAGCAATCGCCGCAGCACCTGCGCCGTTGACCACTAAGTGCAGGCTCTCCATTTTGCGCCCAGTGAGCTTGAGCGCATTAAGCATGCCAGCCACGACCACAATGGCCGTGCCATGCTGATCATCGTGAAAGACGGGAATGGGTAAACGCTTTTTCAGCTCATGCTCGATGTAAAAACATTCTGGCGCTTTGATGTCTTCTAAATTAATTGCACCAAAGGTGGGGTGCAATGCAGCAATGACGTTGATGAGCTTGTCTGGATCGGTTTCGTCAATCTCGATGTCGTAGCTGTCAATCCCTGCAAAACGCTTGAACAAAGCCGCCTTGCCTTCCATGACCGGTTTGCTGGCCAACGCGCCAATATTCCCGAGGCCTAAAACCGCTGTACCGTTGCTAATTACCGCCACTAAATTTGATTTATTGGTGTATTGATATGCCGCTTCGGGGTCTGCAGCAATCATTAGACATGGCTCGGCTACGCCGGGTGAGTAGGCCAGAGCCAAATCATCTGCGGTTGCCACTGACTTAGAAGTAATCGCAATTTTTCCAGCAAAGCCATCGGCGTGATAAGCCAGTGCCCTGCTCTTGAGAGTTTGATCTGAATTCATAAAGTCGTAGGGTATTTTAATAATAGGTAAGCAGCAATGCCATAAGTTGCGAAAGCCTACAGCTAAGCTAAGCTAAGCTAAGCTAAGCTAAGCTAATGCTTCGATTGGCTGAGTCTTGATTGATCGACTAGAAGCGTCGCAGCAATAATCCTGCATTCTTAATAGGCGCTGTGATGCCGTTTTCACGCAGCGCAAACCAGAATGTAGCTGCATTAATACCTATGATGGGAATTCCAATTTGAGGCTCAAGTTTTTCTGAAACTTGAATCAAGCTCATATTTGTTCCGCACTGCACAATTGCATCAAGCTTGTTGTCAGCTGTAGCGAGCAATTGCAAAATTGCTTTCTCTTTCGCCCAATCTGGCACGTGCGCGATATGTAGCGCATTAGCGCATGAAAATCCCACACTGGTCACCACTTCAAACCCTAGCTCAGTGAAAACGCGGCTGGCGTTGCGATTGCCGTTGTGATCAAACGGTGTAAGGAGACCAATACGCTTTGCGCCGAACTTCCGCAGCGCAGCAGTTGCGGCCTCGTGCCAAGTCGCGACTGTGAGACCCGTGTGTGCTTCAAGCTCACGCACAGGTGCATCCACCTCGCTGAGATTATCAATAATGTGCTCAAGGCTCATGCCCATAATGAGGTATTGCGGCTGTGCCAGCATGGCTTGATCTGCTGCGGCTTTCAGGCCGCCTAAAAACTGCCGCTTGTACTCCAGTAAATCTTCATGCGTGCGCAGCTGCGGTCTGGGTGTTATCACATTACAAGTATGCAAACCAATACCAGTCAAAACACCGGACTTGCCGTGTGCATCCAGACTGCTGTTGCTTCCAATAATGCTCCATAGCTCATGCTCCATGCTAGTGTTGGTTGCAGGAATGAGCAGGCCAAGTTTGCGCTCATAGCTGCGTACATCTGGGTAGCCGCAATAGGGATCAATCGCTCCGAATTCATGTACTGCTGCACCGTCTTGAATCAATCCCGGTGCCACCAAGTCGGGCATAGGCCCCACATTCACATCGGGAATCGTGATGGTTTTGCCTGAAAGAGCGCCAGTAAGACGAATCATGCTGGTATTGTGATTCATTAAGCCACAGCCGTGGGCGCTTCAGTATGCAAGCCATGCAAACGCTGCGTCATATCACGGCGGATCGCATTGAAGGCTACTGAGGAAACATCACGCGGACGAGGTAAAGCCATCGCTGTATCGCTCTCAATGCGGCCTGGCCCTGCGGCCATCACCACAACGCGATCAGCCAAGCAGATCGCTTCTTCTATAGAGTGAGTCACAAAAACGACGGTCAGCTTGGTGCGTTGCCAAATATCGAGCAGCTCACCTTGCAAGCGCTCGCGCGTCATGGCATCAAGGGCGCCAAAGGGCTCATCCATGAACACCACCTCCGCTTCATTGGCAAGCACGCGTGCAATAGCTACGCGCTGGCGCATGCCGCCAGACAATTGATGGGGGTAGGCTTCTGCGAATTTTGTTAAACCTACAAGCGATACGAAATGATCGGCAATCTCAAGCGCTTTAGCTTTCGGTGTGCCTCGACTGATCGGCCCAAAAGCAATATTGCCGCGGACATTCAGCCAAGGAAATAGCGCATAGTCTTGAAACACCATTCCACGCTGTGGAGCTGGCCCAAGAATAGGCTTTGCATGCATCAGTGCACGTCCCGCAGTCGGCTTCTCAAAACCCGCCATGATGCGCAGCAATGTCGATTTACCGCAGCCCGAAGGCCCAATGAGAGTAACAAACTCGCCTTTGTGAATCGTGAGATTCGTATCTTTCAGCGCCTGAATATGCTGACCTTGAAGATCAAAAGTTTTAGAGACACCTTCAATCTGGATAATGGCCTGAGAGACTTTAGTCATGATGGCTTGGACTCCAACGTAAAAGCCGCTTACCCAATGCCATGACAAGTCGGTCTGTAATAAATCCTGCAGCACCGATCACAATCATGCCGCAAATCACAATATCGGTGCGTGACAATGTGCGCCCGTCCATAATTACCACACCTAGGCCCTGAGACACACCAGTCATCTCACCCACCACAATCGCAAACCACGCCAGTCCCAATCCTAGACGTAAGCCCGTGAAAATAGACGGTAAAGCTGCGGGCAACACCACTCGGAAGAATTGTTGGCGCTGTGTACAGCCCAGCATTGAGGCCGCTTCAAATAATTTGCTATCAATATTTTTTACACCAAATACTGTATTGAGCAATATGGGATAAAACGATGCCAAAAACACCAAAGCCAAAGCCGATTTCACACCCAAGCCAAAAATAATCATCGATAAAGGCAACCATGCCGTAACGGGGATAGGACGCATGAGTTGGAAGAATGGATCAAGCAGCTGCCGCGCTAGCGGCAAGCGGCCTATCAGCAAACCAATCGGCAAAGCTATCAGCGTAGCCAAGCCAAATCCTCCGAATACGCGCATCATGGAAGCCCACAAATGAATGTGAGCTGTTCTTGAGAAAGCATCATCGTTGATGCCTCCCACCACAAAATCCACCATACTAATACCGGCTTCGTGGGGGGTTGGAATTAGCTGAGTCCATTTGGCAGTAGTCGCGACGTGCCAAAGAATCAGTAATAGTACTGGCACGACCAAACCTAAGAAATAGGGCCTGAATTGCCGTGAAGGCGCGGCAGGAACGGGTAGAGCTATTTTTTCCAAAACAGCACTCACGAAATGTCCTTCACGTAACGCGTATCAATGAACTTCTTGAAATCCGGCAAGTTGCGGATTTGCTTGAGCTCAAGCATTTGATCGGCATAGGCACGTGCTTGGGCTTGGTATGCAGGCGTGAGGTTCCACACATACTCCACATTACTTGCTTGCAAGGCTTGACTCACGGCTGCGCGATTGGCACCCAATTTAGAGACAGCCATGTCTAGTACCGCTTGTTTGTTGTCATTCATGAATGTCGAGGCGCGGCGATGTGCCGTGAGTAGAGTACGCACCAGCTCAGGGTTTTTATCGGCCATTTCGAAATGTGTAGTGAGCACCATGTTGAGGCCACCCATTCGAGTGCCATAAGGATATTCCACTAACTGGCCGACACCTGAACTAATCGACATGCTGGGTGCAGTCTCTGAGCCTACAAAGGCATCAATCTCGCCGCGTGCAAGCATGGTGTGCATTTCACCAAAAGGCACGCGCACTTGCTCCAAATCTTTGATTGACATGCCTTCCATGCGCAAACGCTCACGAATAAACACTTCTTGCGTAGAGCCGGGCCAAATGCCAACGCGCTTGCCTTTGAGGTCTTTCACGGTTTTGATGTTAGAACCAGCCTTTGCAATCACGCCCATGCCTTTGTTGGCAAAAGCACCAATGACCGTGATGGGCTCACCAGCTGCTGCACCGAGAGTGGCTGCTGCAATCCCCATCGCACCAAAATCGACGGAGCGCGTGACCACTGCGTTTTTCGCATCTGTGGGCGAATCAAAGGTCAGCACCTCTACATCGATGTTCGATGGCATGAACAACTGGTAAAAATAAGGTGCTAAACCATGCAGCACACGAAATGTACAGACCTTGACAGTACGCTTCTGATTTTGCGCAAGTAAGCTTGGGCTAGCAAGGCTGACGCTCATAGCGCCAGCGGCCAATAAAGACCGACGTTGAAGGTTCATAGCGAGCTCCATAAAGTTAAATTAACGGTGGTACAACAACTTGAGTTGCCGCACATGCTTTCAAAACAGTGCGAATAGTAGGAGCCACGCTCGTCAACGCACAAACGATTTATATGCCCAGAATGCATGCGAAAAACTCATCGGTGAGCGGACGCAGCCGTCTGCTCAGAGCGAGCTTATCTATTCGCAACAAAAACGAACTTCGTTAGTGCAAGCCTAAACTTAGGGAAAACGATAGCGCTTGATCGGTTCATACCATCGAGTTAATAGGCTTCAAAGCGCCTGGGCTATCTGCTGCGCCTCAGCTATCAACCATTGGCGGAACAGTTGAACATGCGTATCTTCTTCTGATTTTTCATTGGTAAGCAGGTAGTATTCTGCCGCGCTGGCCACTGTAGGAGCAAAAGGAACGACTAGGTCGGCCCTGCCAACATATTGCGTCAATAAGACTGTGGGAACAATTGCAATGCCGCGATCCTCTTGCGCTGCCTGCAAAGTCATAAAAAAATGGCCGAAATCAATATCATCTGGCGAACTATGCCAGTCCACATGGTGAGCGCGGAGCCAATCAGGCCAAGCTTTTGCCCTAGTGACGGTATGGATTAAACGATGTTTGCGCAAATCTGCGATGTTGTTAAGCGGGCCAATTTGTGCAGCCAAACGCTTGGAAAGTACTGGCACCAGCTTGTCTGGGAAAAGCTCATGCGCATGCACACCCTTCCAATCATCAGTCATCTCCAAATCCACGCGAGGCTGTAAGCGCTGATAGCGCTTACCAGGCAAGGGGCCACAAGCGATAGCAATGTCGATCGTGCCACGGCTAAAAGGCGCAGGCTCAATCGAGGTAAAAATGCGGACGTCTATCCCTTTGTGTGCTTGAGAAAAATTGCTCAGACGCGGCATGAGCCAAAAAGAAGCCAAAGTAGGCAAGATAGCTAGCGTGAGTGTTTTGTGCTGAGTTTCAACATTCAGGCGTTCTAAGCCTTGTTCGATGTCGGTAAAAGCACGTTCTGCGCTTTGCATGAGCGTGCGCCCGTCCTGTGTCAGCTCAACCTTGCGTGTCATACGCACGAAGAGATCTTTGCCGCAATACTCTTCAAGCAAACGCACCTGTCGGCTCACAGCCCCTTGCGTAAGGTGCAGCTCAGAAGCCGCGTGCGTGAACGACAAATGCCTCCCAGCGGCCTCAAACACACGCAGTGCATGCAATGGCGGTAACTTTCGCTTCATGAGATTTAAACCATTAAATTGAGAAGTACTCTAGCACATGCATTACACGAACTCATGTGTCGCTTTCTAAATAATCGTTTGTTCAGTGGGTCCGAGATCATTACATTAACTACAGCGCGCTTTGTCAAGCATCATATTATTTTTACAGGTCATCCGCCATGACAGTTTTGCCCTCACATAACCGCTTCGAATACTCTGGCATTGAAAATCGCCCTGCCTTCACTTGGCCCCGAGGTAAGCGCCTCGCAGTTTATGTTGCCGTTTGCGTCGAGCACTTTTCTTATGGCGAAGGTATGGGGCTTTCTTATTCACCCGGATTAGCTCATCCCAACACCTACAACTGGGCTTGGCGTGAATATGGCAATCGTGTGGGTGGATGGCGTTTGGCAGAGCTTGCTAAACAACAAAAAATACCACTCACGCTCTTGCTCAACACAGCTTGCTACAGCCATTGCCCAGATTTGATCAAAGCACTGAAGGGCACTGATGGCGAAATCGTGGCACACGGTCGCACGAATTCTGAACATCAAAATGGCATGGCTGAAGATGCTGAGCGGCAATTGATTGCGGATGTCACGCAAGCAATCAAAGCGCATGAGACTGTGTACCCCCAAGGCTGGATGAGTCCAGGAGCTAACCCGAGCCGCAATACGGAAGACCTGTTGCAACACGCAGGTTACGGCTACACACTCGATTGGCCAATGGATGACCAGCCTGCATGGATGCGCGCCGGCAATGGTCATGTATTGAGTGTGCCCTATCCTCACGAAGTTAATGATGTGCCAGCAATTGCCTTGCACGATCTGCCCTCAGAAGATTTTGCTCAAATGTGCATCGATAATTTTGATGAGTTACTTTCTTCATCACGAAATCAAAGTCTTGTCTATGGCATCACGCTGCACACGTTTATCGTTGGCCAGCCTTTCCGTCTGCGCCAATTCAGAAAAGTTCTGGCGCATATGAATGCCAACTCGAAAGACGTTTGGTTCACCACGTCAGGAGCGATTGCTCAGCACTATGCTGCTCTTTTTCCAGCACCATCTGTAAAACCTTAAGACTACGATTCATTCACAAACACTCACGAAAGCACATCATGGATCAACTCCGACAATTTGACCCTCGCAGCCGTACTGCAGGTAATGGCTACACACCTAAAAAAATTCACCGAGTCGCCATTGCAGGTCTTGGTTTGGTGGGCAGTGAAGTGGCTCGCCAATTGGATCTAGGCATTCCGGGTATGAAGCTGGTGGCAGTTGGTGTGCGAGACAAAGCCAAGGCAGAGCAACAGCTCGCCGGGCTCAAAGAGATGCCAAAAATTGTTTCGATTGCAGAGCTCGAGCCACTGGCAGACATTGTGGTGGAGTGCGCCCCCGCAGCATTGATTTCAGAT
This sequence comes from Polaromonas sp., assembly GCA_031431335.1. GTDB lineage: Bacteria > Pseudomonadota > Gammaproteobacteria > Burkholderiales > Burkholderiaceae_C > JAAFIP01. The sequence continues at coordinate 8,701 of JANPDG010000187.1, forward strand.
ATCGTTGGCCCATTCGTACGCAATGGAAAAAAAGCAATCGTACTCAGCTGCGGTGCTTTACTGTTCCATCCTCAACTGATCGAAGATGCCAAGCAAGGCGGTGGCCAAATTTTAGTACCTTCGGGCGCACTGCTGGCTTTGGATGCGGTATCTGCTGCGGCTGAGGGCAAAATCAACTCAGTGAAGATGGTCACGCGCAAACCTGTTCGCGGCTTGGTCGGCGCGCCTTTCTTAGAGCAAAACAAAATCACAATTGACGACATTAAAGAGCCCATGCGGATTTTCAATGGCACACCACGCGAAGCGGCGGTTGGTTTTCCTGCGAACTTGAATGTGGCAGTAGCTCTTGGCATGGCAGGCACGGGCGTTGATCAAACCAGCCTTGAGATCTGGGCTGACACTACCGTCACTCGCAATACACATACCATCGAAGTAGATTCAGATTCAGCACGCTTCACCATGAAGATTGAAAATATTCCGTCTGCCAATCCAAAAACTGGACTGATCACCGCTTTGTCAGTGATAGCTATGTTGCGTCGCTTCGAGTCACCATTGCGTGTCGGTTGATTAATTCGTAATAACTGGTTTTAAGGACATTTCATGGATTTAGGTATCAAAGGGCGCGTTGCAGTTGTGCTTGGCGCGGGAGGTGGTTTAGGTGGCGCGATTGCCCGTTCTCTTGCAGCTGAGGGTGTAAGCATTGCGGTGTGCGACACCAATGCACAAGCTGCACAAGAAACGGTGATCAGTATTCATGCTGCTCACGGCACGGCGGAGGCTTTTGTATTTGATTTGGCTTCACTGCAAGCCACCGCCGACGCGATCCAAAGTATTCAGAAAAAACTAGGTGCAGTTGATATTTTGATCAACAATTCTGGTGGCCCCCCGCCGGGGAAAATTTCAGGTTTAACGCCCGACGTTTGGCGGCAGTATTTTGACTCCATGGTGCTCAGCTTGATGAAGATAACGGATCAAGTGTTGCCAGGCATGCAGCAAAGAAACTGGGGGCGTATCATCACCAGTACGTCTTCAGGCGTGGTGGCGCCTATTGATAATTTAGGTATCTCTAACGCCCTACGCCTAGCCTTAGTAGGTTGGAATAAAACGTTAGCCCGAGAGGTTGCGCCCTTCGGTATAACAGCCAATATTGTGTTACCCGGACGCATCGCAACATCACGCATCGCTCAGCTCGATGCCGCACGCGCTACACGAGAAGGCCGCAATGCTACGGATGTGTCTGCTGACAGCGCAGCATCCATACCTCTCAAACGCTATGGACGCGTGGAAGAATACGGTGATACGGTAACGTTCTTAGCTAGTGAACGCGCCTCCTATATCACTGGATCGACCATCCGTGTGGATGGCGGCTTGATCAGCACGATTTAATAACCTAAAGGAATAAAGAATGAGCATGACCGCAGAACAAAAAGAAAAAATCCGCCAACGCTATTTAGCAGTGGATTCCTCTAACGTCGGCGATGTCCTTGATGTGATGGGTTACCTCAATCAAGGTTTGGACGCACGATTTGTGCCCTACCCCGCGTCGGCTGGCAAATTGGCTGGCTGGGCTTACACCATTCGCGGCCAACACACACCTTACGAGATGGGCGGCGATGCTGAGAAAATGAAAGCCTGCCAAGGCGTTAAACAAGGCGAAGTGACCGTATGGAGTGGTGATGGCGAAGGCATTTGCTACTTCGGTGAATTAATAGCAATTGGGATGAAAGAGCGTGGCAGCGTAGGCGCCTTGGTTGACGGTGGCATTCGCGATGTGAAATGGATTGGTGATTTGGGTTATCCAGTCTTTGCCCGCTATCGCACGCCAGTGCAATCGATTGGGCGCTGGAAAGTCAATGCCTCGCAAGTCGATGTCATAATCCGTGGTGCAACTTCATCATGGGTGGTGGTAAAACCTGGTGACTTTATTTTGGCAGATGAAGATGGTGCGATTGCGATTCCTCAAACAGTTGTTGAACCTGTTTTGATTGAAGCTGAGTTGCTGACCAAGAAAGAGCAGAACATTCGCAAAGATCTTCAGCAGGGTCTGAGCCTGGCCGATGCACTCAAAAACTACGGTCACGTTTGATAACGCTATCTCCGTTGCTGCGCAGACAGCGCAGCAACGCGTGACAGATAGCCTGAATAAGGCTCATGCACTCAACAGACTGAACTGCTTCATCGATTTATTCGATGAGCAAGCTATGCGAGAAGCTCAAACCCTTGAGGCTGATTCAGTTGCATCCGAGATAGCCAAGCCGCTGTTTGGCGTTCCATTTGCAGCCAAAGATATTTTCAATTTATCGAATCGAAGCCCCACTGCAGGCTCAAAGTTCAATGAATGGCCAAAGATCACTCAGCTATCTCCCATTCTTAAAAAATTGAAGCATTTGGGCGCAATTCAAATTGGTGCAGCAAATTTGGATGAAATTTGCTACGGCATGACGGGCTTGAACCCGCACTTTGGTCATGTGCGCAATCCTTTGAACGAAGAGTGCATCGCAGGAGGCTCATCTTCAGGGTCAGCCGCTGCGGTTGCAGCAGGCATCGTTCCCTTTGCCATCGGCTCAGATACGGGTGGTTCGATCCGTGTGCCCGCAGCATTGTGCGGAGTAATAGGCTTCAAGCCCAGCTTAGGTTTACTTTCTACACAAGGGGCAGTTGCTTTATCAACGACCCAAGATTGCATTGGTCTACTTTCAAAAAGTGTTCATGAGATTGAACAATTAATGACGCTTCTCATTCCTAATAATTTCAACAAAATAGCGGATGGAAATGCACGCCCACTTCGTATTGGAATTTGTGAGCATCCATATTTTCAGATACAGAACTTTGAGCTTCACAACGCTTGGCTTCAGTGGTGCGAAACAATGCTGAGAGCAAAGATCGTTTGCAAACCGATTGCTGCAGAGTTTCTAAGCGAGTGTGATGAAAGCGCCACTTTTATCACTGGATATGAAGCTGCGCAGTGGCATGCAGAGCGCATCACAACTTCACTGCATCTATTCTCCAAACCCACACAAATGCGGCTTGAGCGTGCATGCAGCGTGTCTACAACAGATTACAACAAAGCCCTTACTCTGCACCAGCGTTATGTACAAAATCCTCCTTGGCCTGACGATTACGATTTGCTCATGGCACCAACGCTAACTTGCTTTGCACCTAAATTGCAAGCAATCAGCAGCGATTCGCAAGCGGGTCTTGATTTCACACTCGCAGCGCTCAAAAGCACACGCACCTTTAGCTTTTTAGGCGGTCCTGCAATCAGTTTACCCATGACGCCAACTTCGTCAGGCGCATGGGGAGTCCAACTCATTGCTCGACCCGGCAAAGATGGCCTGCTTCTCTCCAGCGCGAAACTACTTGAAAGTTTGCACACTAACGATAGATAAGTCGTGCTGATGAAATTTCAACAGCACACTCAAATAGCGATGCCTCAAAAAAATACGTTGATGTGTATTTTTAATGCGAAGTAGACGCACGATGATTTTGCATACATCGAAAGCGCAGATGTAATGCATAGAAAACTATTTAAAAAATCCGTCGAAAAATGCTTGTTTTTAGTGCGCAAACAGCTTAATTTGAGTATTCCATCGCACTACAAATAGTACGTACCTTCACGATCATCGCGCAGAGAAGGTTCAGCCTGATTGACAAGAGAATTAACAGCGGCAAAGATGAACATATTGAAAAATAAAATTTTTAATCTTTCATGCGATACAACACCTTTTCAATATTTCTTCACTGGCTACTTGCATTAGTGATTTTTGGGACATTCTGCTTCGGGGCCTATATGGTGGATTTACCTTTTTCTCCCGCGCGCCTCAAGCAATACAACTGGCACAAGTGGGCAGGAATGACTATTTTTACGATTTCCGCAATACGTCTGTTTTGGCGCATCATGCATAAGCCACCTGAATTACCAGCGCATATGCCCGCTTGGCAGCGCTTTGCCTCACATTTCAATCACTGGGCTTTGTACGCTTTGTTCTTTATCGTTCCTTTGCTTGGCTGGGCTTACAGCAATGCCACAGGTTTCCCAGTGGTCGTTTATGGATGGATTGCCCTTCCTGATCTAGTGAGTAGCAATGAATCTCTTGCTGAAAGCCTCAAGTTGCTGCATCGCTACGCGGCTTATTCCTTGGCTGCCTTGGTGCTGATCCATATTGCAGCAGCCTTCAAGCATCAGTGGCTCGATGGCGATGGTTTGCTGTCTCGCATGATACCTAGCCTACGAAGTGGTCGCTCCTAAAATTATTTTGATAAGGAATTGAATGATGAAGAAAGATTTCAACGTGCGTCTTGCATTGCTAATTCTGGGGCTGTTCGTGTTAACCACAACAGCTAGGGCTCAGCAAAAACTCGTTCCCAGCGGTAGCGAGATTTCTTTTGTGAGCAAACAAATGGGCGTTCCTGTTCAAGGGAAATTTGGGAAATTTGATGCACAAATTGAATTTAATCCTTACAAGCTTGAGACAAGCAAGATTGCTTTCACCATTGATCTGATGAGTGTCAATATTGGTGCAAAGGAAACCATGAATGAGCTTAAAAAACCCGGCTGGTTTGATAGCACTCGCGTGCCCGATGCCGGCTTTCAAAGCAGCGGCATCAAAGCCTTAGGCAATGGAAGATTTGAAGTGACCGGCAAGCTAAAAATTAAAAGTATTGAACAAGCAATAACTGTCCCAGTGACACTCATGCAGTCAAAAAGCAATGCGATCACTCTCGCCGAAGGCATTTTCACGATCAAGCGACTTGACTTCAAAATTGGTGACGGCGAATGGAACGACGTGAGTCTTGTTGGCAACGATGTATCCGTGAAATTCAAGCTGGCTATTACAGGCATTAATCCACTTTAGTTTTCTCTCTTGCATTTGCAAGTTTTCTTAACTGCTACTTAAAGGAAGCATCTATGAAGCGCATTTTCTATACATTCTTAAAAGCCGTCAGCGGCCTAGCACTGACTAGCCTCATTCCGGTTGCGCACGCGCAATCAGCGAACTACAAAGTGGAGCCCACACACACCTTTGTCACCTGGGAAGCTACACACTTCAGCACATCAACCAGTCGTGGCCGTTTTGACAAAAAAGACGGCGACATTACTTTTGACAAAACAACAGGCGCTGGAAAAGCGGAGTTTACGATTGAGTTGACATCTGTCAGTACGGGCGTCGCACCATTTGACAAGCATATGAAAGAAAGCGATTTTTTTGATGTTGAAAAATTCCCAACAGCTAAATTCACTGTACCTTCTTTCAAGATTGAAAAGAACAAGCCCAGTGAATTTTCGGGCAACTTGACTCTCCGCGGTATTACAAAGCCCGTCAAAATCAAGATGGCCAAGGGTTTCAATTGCTATCAAAATCCCTTCGTCAAACGCGAAGTGTGTGGTGGTGATTTCGAGGCAACTATCAAAAGATCTGAGTTTGGAATCACCTACGGCTTGGCAGACAAAGTTGTATCCGAGGATGTTCGCGTGGTCATACAAGTCGAAGCAATTCTCCAGTAATAATTTTAAGATCAGAGGACTGTTTTGTTGAGCAGTCGTCTGCATCAAGCGTCTTTATTGAAGGGATTTATTATGTTTCTAAGACTTCCACGGCTCAGTTCATATGCATTGCTCATATTCATGACTGTGCGTATGAGTTATGCAGCCGATATCACTTTTGGCCACATTTCCTCACTCACGAATCCCTCTTCAGCCGAAATCGCCAAACAACTACGATCTGGCATCAAGCTCGCTTTTGATGAAGCCAATGCCAACGGCGGCATTAACGGTAATCAGCTGAAGCTAGATGCAAGAGACGATTCACAAGACCCGGCGAAAATGGCCGCTTTTGTCAACGAATTAATTGCCGATCCAAAAATCATCGGCATGATTGGAAATCTTGGCACTGCGGGTTTGACTGAGCTGTCAAAGAACGATGTATACGGGAAAAATGGTATCGCTTTGATCGCGCCATTTCAAGGCAGTCGAGCCATCGTAGAAGCAACTAATGTATTTCCATTTAGAAGCAGCTTCGATGATGAGGTGCTGGCTTTGCTCAAGCTCTCAAAAACCACTTTCAAGGCCAATATTGCCATCGTGCATTACGACATTGCATTTGGCCCTGGATCAGCAAAATTTGCCAAGGAGCAAGCTGACTCACTAGGCATCCAAGTGGTGTCGGTATCAGAGCTATCAGCCAAGCCAAATGCAGATTTTACAGGCTCTGTTGCCAAAGCACTTGATAGCTTGCGTGCAAGCAAACCAGATACTGTTTTATTGCTTGCAGGCGGTAAATTTGCTTTCGATTTCGTCTCTGCATTACGGAAATCAAACATTTCAGCCATACAAATTTATGCTTTGTCAGCTGTCGTCCCGCAAGCGCTAGTTTCTAGCATAGGGCAAAGCGCTGCAAGAGGTATTGTTTTGTCACAAGCCACGCCATATCCCTTTGTGGCTTCATCGCCCTTAGCAAGAGAATATCATGCAGCTCTGCGTAAATTTTCACCAGATCAAGAGCCTACTTTTGTGAATTTAGAAGGGTACATAGCAGGGAAAATTGCGACGCTTGCACTCAATAAAGTAAGTAGCAATTACACTCGCAGTGCTTTGCTTAGCGGGCTGAACAGCATCGGTAGGTTCGACTTAGGTGGCCCCATTATTTCTTACTCAAAAGACAATCGGCGCGGCTGGGGCGGGACGGACTTGGTCATCATCAATCGAGATGGAAAGCTCGTTCGCTAAATCAGCTTTTGTTCGGCTTTCGGGTTTCATAATACGTAATAATACAGGTCGCATTTTTGCGGCAAATACAACGATTACATATCCTACGCACCATTTTGGCCAACGAGCAAGAACTCTCCGAGTTCCTCAAATCTGTGGAAAAACGCGCCTTCAAACGGTCGGTCTATCATGTCCGAAACCAAGAGGCTGCCCTTGATATTGTGCAAGACGGCATGAGCAAGCTGTCGGTGGGTAATCCTCCCAAATACCCAGCTCATTCAAAAGCAGAAAATACCCCCCAGAATTAGGGAGAAGGTAGTTCTTACATGGAGTTCAGAAAATACTACTAGGGAGCTATCGTAGGTATTTGTGGCCAAGGCACCAGCGACCCCCCCCCGACTTTGCGCAATGGCGAGCTGACCAAGCCATATCGTCGATATCGCTTAACTCTGATACGGTGTTTGAGACTTGGAAGTTGTTGGCTGGTTAGACAGCTACTCGTCGTGCGGTGCATCTGGCACTGCACGCTTGCGCAGCACGGTGGCAGCGATGCCGCTTGCGATGATCACTGCCATACCCGCCCAAGCAATGGGTGGCAGCTGATCCTTGAACACCACTAGGCTGGCAATTGCGCCAAACACTATGCCGCTGTACTGCAAGCTGGCTACAGTGAGCGTAGCGCCTGATGCGTAGGCGCGGGTCATGCACAGTTGGCCTAGTGAGGCGAGAATGCCGATGGGCAGGATCCACAGCGCTTGCGGCCACTGCCAGCTTGAGGCGCCGTGGATGGCAATGCCTACTGCGCCCAGTACGGCAGACGCTACTGCAAAATAAAACACCACCCGTGCCTCTGGCTCGCCTGCACGCGAGAGGGCGGTCACTTGGATGTAGGCCAGCGCCGCTGTCATGCCCGACAGCAGGCCAATCAGGCCGGGCCACTGCTGGTTTTGATCAAAGGCTGGGCGCAGCACCATCACCACGCCTGCAAAGCCCGCCAGCACAGTACCCAGGAGCCAGCCTTGATGGGTAGAAATTAATGAACTATTACTTTTAGTTGGGCGATACAACATCGCGCCGCCCACTACAAATGCTGCCACCCACACACTGCTCATGTAGTTCAGCGTCATGGCGGTGGCCAGCGGCAGGTAAGCAATCGCATAAAACCAACCGCCCAGCGACACCACTCCAATCACACTGCGCCACGCATGCATGCCTGGCAAACGGGTGCGCAGCGACACGCCCATTGAGCGGGCCCATATCCCTACAAACACCACGCTGACGATGCCCCGGTAGCACACTAGCTCGGTGGCGGAGTAATGTGCAGAGGCAAACTTTACGCACACGCCCATGAGTGCGAAGATCAATGACGCGGCGACCATCCACAGGGCTTGCATGTTTTAAGTTTTATGCAGAGAAAAATGCATTTTTCCGACGTGGATATTCAATAGTTAGCTATTTAATTAATAGCATATAGTGATTAATAAGTACCATGGGCATTACAACCATTTTTGTAAAAATACGGCTTGCCCAGCGGCTGGATCGAGCTGGTAGGCTGTAAACCCAAAGCGCGCATAGCTTTTGATGGCTACTGCGTTGCCCGTTAATACTTCTAGCGTGATCTTGCATGCGTTGCGTGCTTTGGCCTCAAGCTCTACCGCTTGCATCAACGCTTGGCCTACGCCGCGTCCGCGGGCGCTCTCGCGCACGGCGATGTCGTGAATATTAATCAGAGTTTGGGCTTTGAAGGTACTGTAGCCTTCAAAGCAATTCACCAAACCCAATGGTGCGCCGCCGTCCCAAGCCAAAAAACTAAAGGCAAAGGGTCTTGCTGCCAAGTCGTCGCATAGGCGCGTTAAGTTTTCTTCAGCCAATGGCTCACCTCCGCCCATCGGATCTTGGGCGTAGGCGTTGAGCATGGTGCACAGGGCGGCGCGGTCGGTGGTGTCTTGGTAGTTAACGCGGCGAACGGTGATATTTTGGGTGCTCACGCGTAGTCGCTAACTGGAATGCACGAGCACATCAAATTGCGGTCGCCATATACATTGTCTAGCCGGCCCACGGGTGGCCAGTATTTGGCGTGCTGGGTTTTGCTCAAGGTTGCTGCGCCTACTTCGCGGCTATAGGGGTGGGGCCATTCGCCCTTGATCAGGCTGGCAGCCGTGTGCGGAGCGTGCTTGAGCGGGTTGTCGTCTTGCGGCCAGGTGCCGTTTTCTATCAATGTGATCTCTTTGCGAATGGCGATCATTGCGTCGATGAAACGGTCAAGCTCTTCAAGGTGCTCGCTCTCGGTAGGCTCCACCATCAGCGTGCCCGCAACCGGAAAGCTCAGCGTGGGTGCATGGAATCCGTAGTCCATTAAGCGCTTGGCGACGTCTTCAGCGCCTACGCCGCAGCTGTCTTTAAGTTGGCGTATGTCCAAAATGCATTCGTGGGCTACGTAGCCCTCGCTGCTAGCGTACAGGGTAGGGTAGTGTCCAGCTAAGCGTTTGCTGATGTAGTTGGCGCTGATGATCGAGATTTCAGTCGCAGACTTTAAGCCCTCTGCGCCCATCATGCGGCAGTACATCCAGCTGATCGGCAGTACCGCAGCGTTACCCAGCGGCGCGGCAGACACTGCGCCTACGCCATTCACAGGCAGACCACCCGTAGCATGGCCGGGCAAGTAAGGCACCAGGTCGGCCACCACGCACACAGGGCCTACGCCAGGGCCGCCGCCGCCGTGGGGAATGCAAAAGGTTTTGTGCAAGTTAAGGTGCGACACATCGCCACCAAACTCGCCCGGTGCAGCCACGCCGACCAGCGCGTTCATGTTGGCACCGTCCACATACACGCGCCCGCCGTGGCTGTGCACTAGCGCGCACAGTTCTTTCACGCTGGTTTCAAACACGCCGTGGGTGCTGGGGTAGGTAATCATCACGGCGGCCAGGTTGGCGCTGTGTTGTTCGCATTTGGCTTTCAGGTCAGCCATGTCTACGTTGCCCATGGCGTCGCACTGGGTCACCACTACGGTCATGCCCACCATCTGCGCGCTGGCGGGGTTGGTGCCATGCGCGCTGGATGGTATGACGCAAATATTGCGGTGGCCTTGGCCTTGAGCCGCGTGGTAGGCCTTGATGACCAGCAGGCCTGAGTATTCGCCTTGGCTGCCTGCGTTAGGCTGCAGGCTGATGCCCGCGTAGCCTGTGGCTTGGCACAGCCAGCCGCGCAGTTGCTCGTCCAGCAGGGTATAGCCTTCGCGTTGATTAGCAGGTGCAAACGGGTGAATATTGGCAAACTCGGGCCAAGTGATGGGGATCATCTCGCTGGTGGCGTTGAGCTTCATGGTGCAACTGCCCAGCGGAATCATGGTGCGGTCTAGCGCCAGGTCTTTGTCTGACAGGCTGCGGATGTAGCGCAGCATCGCGGTCTCGCTGTGGTGGGTGTTGAAGACGGGATGGGTCAGGAAAGGGCTGGTGCGGCGCAATGAACTAGGGATTAGCGGTTCAATGCCTTTTTCAAACTGCGCAAAGCTAGGGATTGCTTTGCCATTAGCAAAAATAGTCCATAGCTGCTCAATATCTGTACGCGAGGTGGTTTCGTCCAGCGAGACAATGAGGTATTCATCCCACGCTTTGCGCAGGTTAACACCCATTGATATCGCACGAGACACGATCGCATCTGTAATGTCTTTGGTGTGCAGGCAAATGGTGTCAAAACCGCTGCTGTGCGTGCCAAGATTTAAGCCCATGGCCTCCAAGCCTTTGGCAAGGATGGCGGTGTAGCTGGCTACGCGCTGCGCGATGCGTTTTAAGCCTTGCGGGCCATGATAGACCGCATACATGCTGGCTACCACAGCAGGCAGCACTTGGGCGGTACAAATATTGCTAGTAGCTTTTTCACGGCGGATATGTTGCTCGCGGGTTTGCAGTGCCAGGCGGTAAGCCGGGTTGCCGTGTGCATCGATGCTCACACCCACCAAACGGCCTGGCATAGAGCGCTTAAATTCGTCTTTGCAAGCCAAGAACGCTGCGTGCGGTCCACCATTACACAGCGGCATGCCAAAGCGTTGTGTAGAGCCAATGACGATATCTGCTGCGCCCAGCGGGTCGCCATTGCCCCATTGGCCGGGCGGCGTGAGTAGCGTGAGAGCAAGTAAATCCGTAGCCACAATATAGGCGGCACCTTTGGCATGCGCTGTTTTTACATCATTACCTTCTTCACCCAATCGTCCGCTGGTGGACGGGTATTGCTCTAGCACAGCAAAATAATCATCGCCTGCAATCAACACATCCCATTCTTCTTGTGATTGCGCAGTTTTGATCGTAATACCTAAAGGCGCAGCGCGGGTTTGCATCACTTCGATAGTTTGCGGATGGGCATCTCCAGCGACCAGCATGACATTGCCTTTGGCTTTCACACTGCGCTTGGCCAATGTCATAGCTTCTGCCGAAGCGGTAGCTTCGTCCAGCATGGACGCATTGGCCATCGGCATGCCTGTCAAATCGCACACCATGGTTTGAAAGTTAATCAAGGCCTCCATGCGCCCTTGGCTGATCTCGGCTTGGTAAGGGGTGTAGGCCGTGTACCAAGCTGGGTTTTCTAAAATGTTGCGCAAGATGACACCGGGCGTATGACAGCTGTAATAGCCTTGGCCGATATAGCTTTTAAAGACTTTATTTTTAGACGCAATCGCCTTCATCTCTGCCAACGCTGCCGCCTCGGTAATCGGCTCGGGCAGCACCATGCCCTCGCTGCGCGCGATGGAGCGCGGTACGATAGCCTCGATCAGTGCGCGGCGCGATGCTGCGCCAATGACGCTGAGCATATGCCCTTCAGCTTCATCGTCAATGCCAATATGGCGAGCGATAAACTCGCTGTCGTTTTCAAGCGTTTTCAGAGGGAGGGCGGATTGCATCAACATGG
>JANPDG010000188.1:0-3998 GCA_031431335.1 Polaromonas sp.
CCAAAAATCTCAATCATGCCGATCACCGTGCCCAACAAGCCCAGCAGGGGGGCTGCAGATGCTATGGTAGCGATAGCGGGCAAAAACCGCTCTAGGCTGTGTGCCACCTTGCGGCCGGTGCCTTCCATGACGCCGCGCAGCTCGTCTTCGCTGCAGCGCGGGTTGGAGTTGAGTGCCCGCATGCCGCTGGCCAGCACTTCGCCCAGGGCTGAGTTGGCTTCTAGCTGCTTGAGCACATCGGCGCTCGGCAGGCCCTGGCGTGATACGCCGATGGCTTCGTCTAACAGGCGGGGGGGGGCGACTTTGGCGGTTTTGAGGCTGATAAAACGCTCAATGATGAGCGCCATGGCCACGATGGAGCAAATAAGCAAAGGGTAGATGGGCCAGCCTGCGGCTTGTATGATGGACAGCAAATGGGTTTCTCCAAAAAGAAGTCTTTTAAAACAGTTGTAAATACGAATGTCTAAGGTCTCGGCTGATTATGCGCGAACACGGTGATGGTGAAGAGGGTGGATTGCACGGGGATGCAGATTTTTCTGAGCCCAGCCATGGTAAGGGCTTGGCCACGCCCCGTGTGTGGGGCGTGGGCGCGCTGTGCCGCGCCATTGCCGACGCGCTAGACGCCCGGTTTAACCCGGTGACGGTGCGCGGCGAGATCACCGGCTTTAGCCGTGCCGCCAGCGGGCACTGTTACTTCAGCCTCAAAGACGCCAGCGGGCAGATTCGCTGCGCCATGTTTCGCCGCGCTGCGTCTCTCATGAGTTTTAACCCCCGCGACGGCGCGCTGGTGGAGGTGCGCGGGCGCTTGGGCGTGTATGAGCAGCGCGGAGATTTGCAACTGATTGTTGAATCGATGCAGGCCGCAGGGCAGGGCGCGCTGTTTGAGCAGTTTTTGCGCCTCAAAGCGCAGCTCGAATCCGAGGGCCTGTTTGACCCCGCCCGTAAACGCCCCATCCCGTTAGCCCCGCGCGGCATTGGCTTGGTCACTTCACTGGGCGCTGCAGCGCTGCACGACGTGGCCAGCGCCTTGCAGCGGCGTGTGCCGCACATTCCGGTGTACCTGGTTAGCGCTTCGGTGCAAGGCGCTGCGGCTCCTGGTGAGTTGTGTCAAGCGCTATTAAAACTATACCAAACTATTGAATATCCGCGTCGGAAAAATGCCGATTTCGAGGGTGATAATGCTGTAGAGCATATGACTACAGAGGGCGCAGCAGAGCTGGCTAAGCCTGCTGCGGTAACGCAAGCCATCGACCCGCTGGATGTGACTTTGATTGATGTGATCTTGCTCGTGCGCGGCGGCGGCTCGCTAGAAGACCTGTGGGCCTTCAACGATGAGCGCTTAGCCCGCCTGATCGCGCAAAGCCCCGTGCCGATTATTTGCGGCGTAGGCCACGAGACCGACTTTACCATCGCCGATTTTGTCGCCGACCTGCGCGCCCCCACGCCCACGGCCGCAGCCGAGCTGTGTAGCGTTGAGCGCGCCACCTGGCTAGGCGCTGTGCAGCTGATGCAAGACCGCTTGCAAAGCGCCGTGTATGACGCGCTAGACATTCAAGGCCAGCGCCTAGACATAGCCGCTGGCCGCCTAGGCCGCCCTAGTGATGTCGTAGGCCAGCAGCGCTTAGATTTGCAGCGCCTGGAGTTTAGTTTGCAGCGCGCCACACTATCAAAAGTGCAGCAAACTAATGACTATCTGCATCGGAAAACCACTGATTTTTCTGCTATTTTCACCCGCATCACAACGCAGCACGCAGGCCAGCTCACCCGCGCCGAACGCAGCCTAGAGCTCATGAGCCCCCAGCGCGTGCTAGAGCGCGGCTACGCGGTGCTGCGCAGCGCAGGCGGCCATGTGGTCACCAGCAGCCAAGCCGTTCAACCCGGTCATAAGCTGGACGTGACTTTGGCCGATGGCACCGTGGCGGTAACAGCAGACTAAAGCACGACATGACTGATGTAACACCTGAAGTGGCCGAAGTCTTGCAAGGCCTCAAAGCCATACAAACCCTCACAGCCCTGCAAAACGCCATTTTCAAACTGCTGGCTGGCCGCGCGCCAGACGCCACCATCTGCCCCAGCGACGCCGCCCGCGCCGTCTACCCTGCCGCAGCCCAATGGCGCGCCGCCATGCCCACCGTGCGCGCAGTCGCCGCGCAGCTGGTGGACAAAGGTCAACTAGAAGTCACCCAAGGCGGCAAGGTAGTCGACATTCGCACCGCCAAAGGGCCCGTGCGGCTGCGGTTGCCGCGTTCTTAAAGTTGGCTATTTACTATAAAAATAATAGCTAACTATTGAATATCCACGTCGGAAAAGTGCTTTTTTTCTTCCAAATGAGGTGGTTTAGATATCATTTAAGCGGTTTAATGATTGGTTGGGACATTCCTAATTTTGATGTCTAAGGAATTATCCCGTCCAATTTGACACCTGCGCTGAGTGCATCGCGTGCTATTTGTAGCAACTCGGCATAGGCCTGTACGTCCCTTACTGCAGGCTCTCTTCGGTAGTAAGCCTCGTTTTGCATGATGTGCTGGGTGTTAGCTTCTATTGCCTCATCTTTAACACCCTTGGCAACTGCTGGCATGTCAAAAAGCCGATTTCCGTCGCGCTGCCGCAGAGTGGGTATGCTGAAACCCGCAAGAGCTGCAGGTTTAGCTATGAGTAACTTATTTTCTACACTGAAGCTCGCTACTTGGAAATAAAAGAACACTGAAAAAGCCCGGGCGCTAGGCTCCCAAACCTTAGGCTCGTAGTTGTTTGCAGTTTGGTAAAGCGGTGCGAAATAGCCCCAACCTTTGCCAATGTCGCCCAAAATCATATCGGCAATTAACAACCGTTTGGCGATGCGTGAGTCTTCTGGTATGCCAAACAAATTGCTATCGCCCTTGGTATTGACATCAGCGGCCATAAAGTTTTGTTGTTTGGCCAGTTTGAAAATCATGTGAGCTTCGCTCTGACTGATCGTCAATTGGTAAGCCCAATCGTTGGTTAATAGTTGACGTTTTTCAATGTCAAAACGCAGATTATCGAAGCTGGTAAGAAGTGGTTGCTTGGCCGCAGACACAAAAATGCCGCCCGGAGCAACCCCCTTGGTGGCACTGCTAACCTCACTAACCATATTGCCCACGTTTGGGCTTTGGGCAAAAGCCAAGACAGACAAACCAAGACAAAAGGTAGTTGCTACACAAGTCAAGAAGCGAGCGAAACCGCGTGCAGGGTGGACTGTCATGACAACTCCTTATTCTTTAAAAGCGGTGTGCGGCGGAGTTTTCCAATTTTTGAAGTCATTGTTTTGTTCAATCTCTTTAAAGTACTCCAAGAACATGGGACGTTGGCGCTCGTAGATCTGGCCAATCGCTATTGTTTTGACAATTAGATTTTTATTGACACGCGGTGCTGTTGTAGCTGCCGCGCTGTTGGCGACGGGTGTAGGTATCTGCGCTGTTGAGGTTTGGGCAAAACAGGCTGATGCACTAAGGCAAAAAATACTGACTACCAGCACTTTTTTTGTCGTTGTCAGTATCAAAATTTAGCTCCTAGTGATAAATCTGCAACTCAATGTAGCAAAGAATCTGACAAATGTCGAGACGCCGCCATGCCGGTCGTGGGCGCAATGGCCGAGTAGCTCGTATTTAAAGGCCAGCTGGAGGTTACCCAAGGCGGCAAGGTAGTCGGCATTCGCAGCGCCAAAGGGCCAGTGCGGCTGAGGTTGCCGCGTTCTTAAAGTTGGCTATTTACTATAAAAATAATAGCTAACTATTGAATATATAGTAACCTGCGCATCTTGAATCTACCAAACACTGACCGAAGTGTGTGCCTTAAAACTACCAAACAAAGCAGGAAGAAGCGACATGACCCGTCGCCAGGCCTTGCTGTTTGCGGTACAAAAGCATGGTCACGGGCTGTTAACAACGCAAGCCAGTTTCAGAGATTTCAACGCCCAGTTGAGATTGCCACACCTTTTGTGCACCGCAGGTTGTGCGGTACACATTACGTTAGGCAAA
>JANPDG010000189.1:0-6031 GCA_031431335.1 Polaromonas sp.
GCTTGGTCAATACACCTATTGCCCCAGCTACAGCAGGGCCGGTGATTCCATGGACACAAATCACACCGACTAGCAGCTCGCCGACTTTTAACCACCCTGTGATCAACGGTGCGGGCACAGCATTTGTACCATCTGCTGCTGGCATAGTAGCTGCTAACGCGACATGGACATTTGAATATGCCAACGCTGCCACTGTGCAAGCAGGCCAATACGATGGACGCGTCACTTACACCGCCACAATGCCTTAATTCGCCTTCTATTGAAAGAAAGCACGTTTTAAATTTATTTAAGACGTGCTTTTTCAATTGTGGGAAAATTCTTGCATGATTACTTACCCAGCTTGAGCCGTGATCCAAACACTATTGACTAAATTACCGCACTGCTGCATTGCGCTGGCATGCTTAAGTGCTTTGCCAGCCAGTGCATGGGTGCTGGGTGTCACGCCAGGGGCACGCGCTGTTTACTTGGCAGTTGGCAATGCAATACCCAATGCGGATAGCGCAAACATCAACTTGCTAAGCGTGACAGTGCCGCCTGCCGCATTGGCTAG
The DNA here is from genome assembly GCA_031431335.1 of Polaromonas sp. GTDB lineage: Bacteria > Pseudomonadota > Gammaproteobacteria > Burkholderiales > Burkholderiaceae_C > JAAFIP01. Next base: position 551 of record JANPDG010000189.1, read on the forward strand.
CGGAGGCGTGCAAGTTTTTAGTACAAACAGTACACAAGCCAATAGTCCATTAGATAACTTTACTGTGTGCACTCCAGCTACAGGACAAGTGTATGTGGGTGGGTTCTACAGATTGCCAACCACCAATGCTACAACGGCAATATTGCAAGTGTCTACCCCGGCTGGGCTCACTAGCGGTGCCAACACGATCGCGTTTAACCAAATTAGCTGGACTAGCACCGCGCTAGGCAATACAACAGCGGATATCCCGGCAGGTACTTTTATCAGTGGCGGGACTTTATTTTTGCGTAACTTTGCTGCCAACAGTTACGTAGAAAACTGCCATACGTTTAGCTACGCCAACACAACGCCTGTAGCCGCAGGCACCTACGACGGGCGGGCCACCTACACCTTGACAGCGCCATGATGACGCGGTGGTTTAGTTCGGTGGTGATGGTTGTGCTGGCGTTTTTGAGCGCTGGCGCACAGGCTGAGACTTTTTTGGTGGACGATTCGTTGAGCCAAGTGTTGGCGCCTAATACAGAGATGCGCTGGCGCTCTTTGTCACCCGCTAGTGGTGACCATCAAGTGCAGGGTTCGACGCGGGTTCAAATTAAGCTGGATACACGTGCTTGGGTGGGCAAAGTAGTGCGTATTTATATGGCGCTGCCTTCTCAGCCCAGCGGGTCAGTCTCTGCAGTTTGGAAAACCCAAGGAGTGATGCTGCCTGGCCAATTAAACTCAGGGCAGCGCGGCTTAGTGTGGTCTGGTGTGGTCCCTCGCGCGTTGATGGAAGATGTGCTGACTGTTACCGTGCAAACAGATGGTCGACTCCTTACTGCTGCGCAGTCTTTACGGTTTTACTTTGAGTTGGATGTGCCATGAAATTACGGACGCATTTTTTTCTAGCTTTGTACTTAGGCCTGTCCTTGGGCTTAGCGCAAGCGCAAGGATTTTCTGCTTTGGTATCGCCCCCACGGGTTGAGACTAATGTCAAGCCGGGGCAAACTACGCGCCAAGTGCTGGAGATCTCGCAAGTGGGGCCTTTGCCCGGCAAGTTTCGTATTTACACCAACGACTGGAAACTCAACGCAAACGGCAGTGTAGATTTTTTTGAAGATTTACAGCCCCAGAGTTGCCGCCCGTGGGTATCATTAGAAAAACGAGAGCTGACCGTAGCGGGCAATGCCAAGGTGCGATTTCGCTACGAAATTACCCCGCCAGCAGACGCTGACATTACAGAGTGCCGTTTTGCCATCATGTTGGAAGGCTTAGATGTCAGTAAAGTGACGCCTGGCAGCTTGAGCTTTCCTGTTTCAGGGCGTATTGGAGTGATTGTGTATGCTGCCATGCCCAATGTGCTGCCCAAAATGCAAATAGTGGGTCAGGTAGTTAGTTCAGCAGGCAGCAAGCTGCCTGTGCTTCAGATCCGCAATACAGGCACGGCGCATGGCCGTGTGCAAGGCTTATTGTCAGGTACCGATTCAAAAGGTACGAAGCTAGAATTTACGCCCAATACCCTGCCGGTGCTGCCGGGAGAGACGCGTTCTATCAGCCTTAGTGCCAATATCGAGGGCGGCGCTGACGTTACGCAGATCGCCTATCCCATCACCATTAAAGGTACTTTAGAGTTGGGAAGCGTGCGCCAGAGCTACGAGTACACCTTTAAAACCGAGTAATGCGTTGCTCTGTAAGTCTGGATTGCTTTAATTTTGCGCTAGTCTGTGCCTTAGCTGGCGTTGCAGTGGCTAGTGTCAGTGTGCAGGCGGCACATGCGCAAACACCGCCTACAAGCGCGATCACGAGCACAACCAATTTAGCTATCTCTACGCTGCCCGCTCCTTACCAAGACAAAGTCATAGAAGGCTTGTCTAATGAAGACAGTGACGGTTTGGCTCTAAAAAAATATGATGTCAGTGGCTTGCCGAGGGGATATTCGTTAGAAGGGTTGTGGGATCAGCGGCGCGCAGCATTACAAAACAGCAGCGCAACAGGCTTGAAAATCAGCGGCTACATTGATACGCCCTATTACGGCAGCTTGTCAGGCCAAGCTACGCTGCAAAACCAAGTTGTCAACACACCATCCGCGGGTCAAAGCACCCGTGCGCAACAATGGTCTTACAGCTTGCGCCAAATAGGCATGCCTTTTGAAGGCGGCTGGCGGGCGGACAATGCTTTGGGCATGATTAATTTGCCAAGTCTGGATTTATCCAAACAACACACACGTTTATCGTTACCGAATCCTGCGATTTTGGGTTTCAGCTCGCAATTTCAGCAGGCGCAGGGCCTAAGCGTGCTGCTCAGTGGTGGACAAGCGGGAAGCTTCGATGGTTACCCCGCCTCAGGCTTTAAGACCACCCAAGGTGACTATGCCTTGGTGGGGGTGCAGCAACGCACTGCGGCTGTGGACGGCGTTTGGCGGTGGGGGGCATCATTAGGGCAGGCACATAACGTGAGCTCTGTCGCGGCGGCGGTTGGCGCAAGCGCACCCGGGCGCGATGCGCAATCTGCCTACCTTAGTGCAAGGCGAGAGTGGGGAGAACGGCGCCCCAGCAGCGATGAGAGTTTTGTGCAAGTTAATGCGGTAACGTCTCGTCAAGCTACCGACGATACTCACTCCACGGGTTTGTGGGTGGACAGCGGAATAACTTTGGGTGCGCACCAGTACAGCGGGGGATTTTTTGCATTGGAGCCTAATTTAAACTGGCTAGACCTGCCCATAGCGAACGATCTGCAAGGCGCGTATGGGCGCCATGCGTGGCGCACACGCCAATGGACGGTCGAGTCTGGCTTAGAGCTTTTCAGGTCTATCTCCGGGGCTACTTCGGCAGGCTTTTTCACCAACCATAACGCCCGCTATCAGTACAGCAGCAGCGTAAATTGGGGCGCTGCAGTGAGCTTTAGGCGCTATGCAGGAGATGCGCAATCGGGTTTGCTGTACAGCCAATTTTCTAATTTTTTAGGCAGCACGCGGTTGCAAGGCAATGCCGCCAGCGCCAGTACAGGCGAGCGGCAGTACAAAATACAGTTAGACCACGACTGGTCATTTTTTCAAACGATGCGGCTGTCAACAGCCTTAACCTTGGAGCGCGAAAGAATCCCTGAGCCCAGCAGATTTAGCAACACCAACAGCGCAGGTGCTGCAGTCAATGTAGATTGGATTTTGTCAAATAATCTGACGCTAAGTCATAGTTTGCAAGGCCGTAAATCGGCTAATTCCAAACAATACGCATTCAATACCAATGTTAGTTGGAGTTTTGCGCCCGGCTGGTCTTTGCAAGGCAGTTTTTATGCCAACTCAGGCAGTGCCAGAGCCACCGCTTTAGCGCAAAGCCCACTCACCGCTGTGCAGGCTGCCTCTGTGAGCACCCGCGATAGCGGCGTATTTGTGTCTCTGCGCTATCAAAATGATGCCGGGCGCGCCAGCGCTCCCTTGGGCGGTGCTACAGGCAGTGCAGCGGGTAAATTGCAGGGTTCAATTTTCTTGGATGACAACAAGAATGCTAAGCGCGATGCCAATGAACGCAGTGCTGCCAACCTTACAGTGTTGCTGGACGGGCGGTTTGCAGCGCAAACTGATGCGCAAGGACGCTTTGAGTTTCCCTTTGTCGTTGCTGGCCCGCATATCTTGACGGTGATTAGCGATAACCTGCCTCTGCCGTGGTCATTAGACAATGATGGCCGCACACAGGTTCGCGTGTATACACGCGAGACGACTAGCGTAGATATTGGTGCAGTCAAGCCCTAAACTGTCCACACCAGCAGCGCATCTTTATGGATGTGATTTTGGAGAAAAAAATGGCAATTTTCCGACGTGAATGCTCGATAGTACGCTATTAAATATATAGTATTAAGTGGTAATTTAAAACTACTTTTTCGCAGCCACTGCCGTATCCGGAAAGTCACTGAACAGCCCGTCAACGCCCAGTTTGTAGAACAGCTTGTACTCCGCCTGCGCATCGCCTTTGTAGTCGCCAGCCAGTCGACGCGGCTCATTGCGGAAGGTGAAAGCGTGAACGAACAGGCCAGCGGCGTGGGCGTTTTTCACTACGTCGCTGGCGGGCAGCAGGGTGCGGTCGCGCTCGTCGACTGCGCCGTCGCCGTTCACATCGTCTGCCTTGCCATCTTTGTTGGCGTCTACGCCCTTGGAGGCAATCAAATACGGCTTCCATGGGCCAATGCCGTCGGCATAGGCTTTGATGTCTTTGAGACCTGCCGGGGTGAGCATGGTGACAAAGTCGCGTGGGTCCTTAGCGACGACAAAGTCATAGGGCTTGTCAGACGGGGCTGCCAGCACCATTTTGCCGTTGATGTCCACATCGTCGCCGTCAATCAGCTGCACAATGCGCACCTGCGTTTTGCTGCGCAAATATTTCAGGTTCGCCACTTCAAACGACTGAATGATGACCGGTGATGCTTTAGTGGTGTAGCCGTATTCGGCCAGTATTTTCAGCAAACGGTCGTCCAGGCCGAGCTTGATCTCGTCGTGGTAGGTGGGGTGCTTGGTTTCGGGGTACACGCCAACGGTGCGGCCACCGGTGCTGGAGGCCTTGGCCAAGTTCAGGATTTCGCGCAAGGTGGGGATGCTGAACTTGCCGTTTGCGCTTTGGTCACGCTCTTTCATGGGCTGGATGGCGCGCAGGGTTTTGATCTCGGCCAGCGTGAAGTCGCTGGCAAACCAGCCAGATTCTTCAATACCGTCAACCTTGCGAGTGCTCTTGCGGTTGGCGAATTCGGGTTTACTGGCGACATCGGTGGTGTTGGTAATGTTAGGCTCGTGGCGTGCAATCAGCTCGCCGTCTTTGGTGGCTACCAAGTCGGGTTCGATAAAATCAGCGCCTTGTTCGATGGCTTTTTTGTAGGCTTCGAGTGTGTGCTCGGGCAGGTAGCCGCTGGCGCCTCGGTGGCCGACCACCAGCGGCGCTTTGCCGTCTAGGGTGGCAAAGCCGCTTTGCGGGCCGGTGCTGGTGCAGGCACTCAATGCCATGGTGGCTATTGCTGCGACAATTGCAGTTTTGCGCGAGATCTTGGTGTGGGGTGTGTGCATGGTGTCTTCCTTTGGATGTAAGTGTTGCTTTCAAAGTGTCACGCCACAGTATGACGATGGCATGACGTAAAGCTGTGGAATTTTGTAAGCACTGACCACGCACACATCCCAACTTCCCTTTTGTATTGCGCTAGCCCTCTTTTTGATGACCGACCTATGACCGAACCTGTCCGCCTTAATAAACGTATGGCCGAGCTGGGCCTGTGCTCGCGGCGCGAAGCCGACGATTGGATTGCGCGCGGTTGGGTGCTGGTCAACGGCGCACCGGCTGTGATGGGCGTCAAAGTGCTGCCCAGCGACAAAGTCGAGGTCGACAAACGCGCCACTGGCGCGCAAGCCCAGCAAGTCACCGTGCTGCTGCACAAGCCCATTGGCTACGTCAGCGGCCAGGCCGAGGATGGCTACGAGCCGGCTATTGTGCTAGTCAACCCGCGTTTTCACTGGATTGGCGACCA
>JANPDG010000190.1:0-2474 GCA_031431335.1 Polaromonas sp.
TCAGGAAACGCGCTTAAGTGGCGGTACTGGTTCATCAGCTGGTCATGTGCTGATGGTGTATTTAGTGAAGAAAATTGGCCTTTTTCCGACGTGAATATTAGAGAGTTTGCTATGTAATTAATAGTATACTTGAGTGCTGCCTCGGTCACTTGCCAAAACGGCTGGTAGTGCGCGCCATGGTTACAGGTGGTGAGCAGGCGGGTATATTCAATCTGTTTGTCGCGCCACATCACGCTGATCGCCATGCCATGGCCCGGAAACAGCTGCTCGGCCAGCAGCGCCACGCTGTACACGTCAAACAGCGTGCCGTAGGCATCAAACAAGACGGCGCGAGGGCGGAGAAAAGATTTGTCCATAGCCTGACTGTATTCGATACTTAAGTGCTTATTAATTTAAGATAGGTTAGTTAACCCGTAACTATTTTGTAGGTAATGACCACTCAAACCATCACTCTCATGCCCAACCAAGCACCTAAGGATCCAGCAAAGCTCCCCTTCGCTGGCCTGCGCATGGTCGAGTTCACCCATATGGTGATGGGCCCGACCTGCGGCATGGTGTTTGCTGACCTGGGCGCAGAGGTCATCAAAGTCGAGCCGCCCAAGGGCGACAACACGCGCCATTTGATTGGCTCGGGCGCAGGCTTTTACCCGCTGTTTAACCGCAATAAGAAGTCGCTTGTCCTCGATTTAAAAACCCCCGGTGGCCGCGAAGCGGTGCTCAGGCTCATTGCCACTGCCGATATTGTGAGCCATAACTTTCGGCCCGAGACGATTGCCGCCCAAGGCCTGGACTACGCCAGCCTGCAAAAGCTCAACCCGCGCCTGATCTACATTGCTCTCAAAGGCTTTTTGCCCGGCCCGTATGAACACCGCACCGCGCTGGACGAGGTGGTGCAAATGATGGGCGGCTTAGCCTACATGACCGGGCCGATCGGCCAGCCGCTGCGGGCGGGCACGAGTGTGAACGACATCATGGGCGGCATGTTTGGGGCGATGGCCGCCATGGCCGCGCTGGCGCAGCGCGAAAAAACGGGCCTGGGCCAAGAAGTGCAAGCTGCGCTGTATGAGAACAACATATTTTTAGTGGCCCAGCACATGATGCAATACGCGGTGACCGGCGTGCCCGCCGACCCGATGCCCAGCCGCATCTCCGCCTGGGGCGTGTACGACGTGTTCACGGTCAAAGGCGGAGAGCAGATATTTTTAAGCGCGGTGACGGACACGCAGTGGCTCATCATGTGCGATGCGTTTGGCTGGGCTGACCTCAAAGCCGATTCTGCACTGGGCAGCAACAACGACCGGGTGCGTGAGCGGCCCAGGTTGCTGCCTATTTTGCGTGAGCGGTTTGCAGCCTACACCGCGCAGCAACTGAGCGACTTGTTTGAGCAGCACGGCCTGCCGTATGCGCCGATCAAAAAGCCGCATGAGCTGGTGGACGACCCGCATCTGCTGGCCACGGGCAGCCTGGCTCCGATGACTCTGCCCAGCGGCGAGACAACGAACACGGTGCTGTTTCCGTTTGCCATGGACGGCCAGCGCATGGGTGTGCGTTTGAACCCGCCGCAGCTGGGTGAACACAGCGCTGAGATTTTGGCATCGCTGGGGTATGGTGTGCCAGATATTGCCGCTCTGTCGGCTACCGATGTCGGTGTTAAGTAGCTTTTTTGTCTTGTACGGGAGCTTGTCGACGATGCTGTTTCAGCTACGCGGCTGTCCCCCGTGGCGGCCTAGGGCCGCTGCCTCCTCCTTGATGCCGCTACGCTGAAACATCACCGCCGACCAGCTCTTGCGTTGTGGTGGATATCCACGCCTCTTAGCCACCTTGCTCGCCACAGCGGTGGGAGGCGCGGATTCAAGCCGAACACAATCTGGCTAAGCCAGCGCCATAATCCCCCTGTGGACAAATTCAAACAAATCGAGACCTTTACCGCCGTCGCCGCCAAAGGCAGCCTTACCGCCGCCGCACAGGCCGAGGGCGTGGCCTCGGCCATTATTGGGCGGCGCATTGACGCGCTGGAAGAGCGCCTGGGCGTCAAGCTGATGGTGCGCACCACGCGGCGCATCAGCCTGACGCACGAAGGCAGCGCGTTTTTAGAGGATTGCCAGCGCGTGCTGGCCGATATGAATAATGCCGAGGCCAGTGTCAGCGCAGGCGGGGTTAAAGCCAGTGGCCACTTGCGCATCACCGCGCCCGCAGGCTTTGGCCGCAGACACGTTGCCCCGTTGGTGCCACACTTTCGCGAGTTGCATGCCGATGTGTCGATCTCGCTTAACTTGTCTGACCGTGTGGTCGACTTGGCAGGCGAGGGCTTTGACTGCGCTGTGCGTGTCGGTGACCTGCCCGACTCGTCGCTGGTGAGTGTGCGCTTGGCGGACAACCGCCGCTTGTGTGTTGCCACACCCAAATATGTGCAGCAGCGCGGCAGGCCAGCGCTGCCCAGTGATCTGCACAAGTTTGACTGCTTGACGCTGTCT
>JANPDG010000191.1:0-5410 GCA_031431335.1 Polaromonas sp.
TCGCCGGTTTCACTGCGTTGGGACAAGGAGACAAAACCGTAATGCTCGTTGTCATGCGTGATGGACTCATCACTGACAAGAGCCAAAATATCTTCGTCAAAAATTTCTGATTTTTTGTCAGCTAACTCTTTAAATTTTGCAAATGCCAAATTCACATCAGCCTCGGCTTCAATGACTACACCAAGGTCTTGCAAGCGCTGCTTAAATGCATTGCGTCCGCTCAATTTACCGAGCACAATTTTGTTGGCCGTCCAACCAATGTCTTCGGCGCGCATGATCTCATACGTGTCGCGGTTTTTGAGCACGCCGTCTTGGTGAATGCCGCTGGCGTGGGCAAAAGCATTGGCGCCGACCACGGCTTTATTAGGTTGCACCACAAAGCCTGTGGTCTGGCTGACCATGCGGCTGGCGGGCAAAAGCTGTGTGGTCTCAATGCCCATGACCAAGTTGAAATAGTCTTTGCGTGTTTTAACCGCCATGACAATCTCTTCTAAGCTGCAGTTGCCTGCACGCTCGCCCAAGCCGTTGATGGTGCATTCGACTTGGCGCGCTCCACCAATTTTTACTCCGGCCAAACTGTTCGCCACGGCCATTCCTAGGTCGTTATGGCAATGCACTGACCACACGGCTTTGTCAGAGTTAGGAATGCGTTCACGCAAAGTTTTAATAAAGTTGCCGTAGAGTTCTGGAATGGCATAGCCCACGGTATCGGGGATGTTTAAGGTAGTAGCGCCTTCTTTGATGACAGCCTCTAACACGCGGCACAAGAAGTCCATATCGCTACGGTAGCCGTCTTCAGGGCTGAACTCCACATCTTCCACCAAGTTTTTAGCAAAGCGTACCGATTGTTTGGCCTGCTCAAAGACTTGATCAGGCGTCATGCGCAATTTGGTGGCCATGTGCAAAGGCGATGTAGCGATGAAGGTGTGAATACGGCCGCCACGGCCTTTAGCTGCACCTTTTAAAGCCTCACCAGCACGCGAAATATCGCGGTCATTAGCGCGAGACAAACCACAGATGATCGAGTCTTTGATGGTGTTGGCAATTGCCTGTACGCACTCAAAGTCGCCGTTCGAGCTGGCCGGAAAACCAGCCTCAATCACATCAACCTTTAAGCGCTCTAACTGACGGGCAATGCGCAATTTCTCATCCTTGGTCATCGACGCTCCGGGCGACTGCTCACCATCGCGCAAGGTGGTATCAAAAATAATGAGTTTGTCGGGGCTTGCGACGATGGTCATAGTGAACTCCTGAAAATGAAAGAGGGGAATAAGTTAAAAATAAGCAGACAAAGAAAAAGGCCCGTTGGGTTAAGCAACGGGCCTTAAGAGGAGGTATGCGCGTGCGCTACCAACTCCGCCCGGGTGGCAGTAGTAGTAGGGCAATCGAAATTCGGTTCATGAGCTTACTGTAGCACAAATTTTAAAGCGGCAGATTTAAACATTGATTTATGGCAAGAAGCAAGGCATCGCATCATGCGATGCCTGAAAAATTCAATGTAGCCCGCGCTCTTCAGGCTCGTCCTTCGATATGGCGATCACGCTGGTTTGTTGGCCTTTGGCTTTGCGGTAGGCATACACCACATAGCCACTCAAACCGTAAGCCACAAAGATACTAAACAGCACTATCGGCGGGTCGATGGTGATGATGGCAAAGCCTAAAGCGATGGCTACAACTACGATAAACGGCACTGATTTTTTGAAGTTAATATCTTTGAAGCTGTAATACGGCACATTGGTGACCATAGTTAGACCCGAAAGCAAAGTACATGCAAACATAGCCCACTTGGCGCTAGCAGAAGAAACCCCCTGATCTGTCATCAGCCAGATAAAACCAGCCACCAATGCCGCTGCTGCAGGGCTGGGCAAGCCTTGAAAGTAACGTTTGTCCACTACGCCGGTATTCACGTTAAAGCGCGCCAAGCGCAGCGCAGCGCAGGCACAGTACACAAACGATGCTATCCAACCCCAACGGCCCAAATCTTTGAGCGACCATGCGTACGCTATGAGCGCGGGTGCCGCGCCAAAGCTGACCATGTCAGACAGCGAATCCATCTGCTCGCCAAATGCGCTTTGCGTATTGGTCATGCGCGCTACGCGGCCATCCAAGCTGTCGAGCACCATGGCGCAAAACACACCAATCGCGGCCTCACTGAACCGGCCATTCATCGCCATGACTACGGCGTAAAACCCTCCAAACAGGCCACCAAGGGTGAACAGGTTGGGCAGTATATAAATACCTTTTTTACGCGGCTTGCTGGGCTGCAAAGGTGCGGGAGAAGTTTCGTGTCCGTCGTGCATGGTCAGAGTGTAAAGCACTGCGTGCAAAAGACAAAACCGCCGCAACTTGAGGTTGCGGCGGTTTTGTAGGATAAAACGCCGTTGTGCGCGGCTACTTTGCGTTAATTACGCTAATGCAATTAATTGCGAGTTTGATCTACCAGCTTGTTCTTGGCAATCCAAGGCATCATGGCGCGCAACTGTGCACCCACGGTTTCAATCTGGTGCTCCGACGTCAAGCGGCGGCGTGCGGTCATGCTGGGGTAGTTGGTACGACCCTCCAAGATAAACATTTTGGCATACTCGCCCGACTGAATGCGCTTGAGGGCATTGCGCATGGCTACGCGCGACTGCTCGTTGATGACCTCAGGGCCCGTCACATACTCACCATACTCTGCATTGTTAGAGATAGAGTAGTTCATGTTGGCGATGCCGCCTTCGTAGATCAGGTCAACGATAAGCTTGAGTTCATGCAAGCACTCAAAGTAGGCCATCTCAGGGGCGTAACCGGCTTCTACCAAGGTTTCGTAGCCCATTTTGATGAGTTCAACTGCACCGCCGCATAGCACGGCTTGCTCGCCGAACAGATCGGTCTCGGTCTCTTCTTTGAAGTTGGTTTCAATGATGCCGGCCTTGCCGCCACCGTTGGCCATAGCGTAGGACAAAGCCAAGTCGCGGGCTTTGCCGCTTTTGTCTTGGTGCACTGCCACCAGGTGGGGCACGCCGCCGCCCTGGGTGTAGGTGTTGCGCACGGTGTGACCCGGAGCCTTGGGGGCAACCATCCAAACGTCCAGGTCAGCGCGGGGCACGACTTGGTTGTAATGCACATTAAAGCCGTGGGCAAAAGCGAGTGATGCGCCTTTTTTCAAGTGCGGTTCGATCTCTTTGTAAACTGCAGCAATGTTCTCGTCAGGCAACAAAATCATCACTACGTCAGCGGCTTTGACAGCCTCAGCCACCTCAGCGACCTTCAGGCCAGCTTTGGCAACTTTGTCCCAGCTCGCGCCACCTTTGCGCAGACCGACTAGCACGTTCACGCCGCTGTCGTTCAAGTTTTGCGCGTGGGCATGGCCCTGGCTACCGTAGCCAATGATGGACACGGTTTTGCCTTTGATCAGGCTCAGATCGCAATCTTTATCGTAAAAAACTTTCATACTAGCTCCAAAAAATAATGTACATCAGCACTTGCACTGTAATGATGAGGCGTTGATAGCGGCTGACAAAGGGCTGTCAAACATCCTCTTAAAATCAGAAGGTCACACTCGCAAAATACGTTCACCACGCCCGATGCCGCTGGCGCCCGTGCGCACGGTCTCCAGTATGGCGGTGCGGTCAATCGCTTCTAAAAATGCGTCGTTTTTGCTGTGGTCACCGGTTAACTCTAAGGTGTAGCTTTTCTCAGTCACGTCGATAATACGGCCACGGAAGATATCGGCCATGCGCTTCATTTCTTCGCGCTCTTTGCCTACCGCCCGCACCTTGACCATCATCAGCTCGCGCTCGGTGTAAGCGCCTTCGGTCAGGTCAACCACTTTGACCACTTCGATCAAACGGTTTAAATGCTTGGTGATTTGCTCAATCACGTCGTCGGAACCAATGGTGACAATGGTCATGCGTGAGAGCGATTTGTCTTCGGTGGGCGCAACGGTCAACGACTCGATGTTGTAGCCACGGGCTGAAAACAAACCCACCACGCGGGACAGCGCGCCGGGTTCGTTTTCTAAAAGTACTGCAATGATGTGTTTCATGGGATTCCTCTTTTCTGAGCCCTCCCCTGTGCACGGTAATGCACAGGCTTGGCTGCAAATAGATTCGTCAAAAGGTTAAAGGGAGATTTAAATACTATTAATTAATAGCGAACTATTGAATATCCACGTCGGAAAACTGCCTATTTTTCTTCCAATCACAGATCTTCAGAGCTAAGCAGCATCTCGTTGATGCCTTTGCCAGCCTTGACCATTGGATAGACGTTTTCGGTAGGATCGGTGCGGAAATCCATGAACACGGTGCGGTCTTTGAGCTTGCGGGCTTCGCGCAGCGCGGGCTCCACGTCTTGCGGCTTTTCGATCAGCATACCCACGTGGCCATAGGCCTCCGCCAGCTTCACAAAGTTAGGCAACGCGTCCATATAGCTGTGGCTGTAGCGGCCTTCGTAGTCCAGCTCTTGCCACTGGCGCACCATGCCCAGGTAGCGGTTGTTCAGGCTGACGATTTTGATCGGCGTGTTGTATTGCAGGCAGGTCGACAGCTCTTGAATGCACATCTGCACCGAGCCTTCGCCTGTGACGCAAAACACCTCAGCCTGCGGCTTGGCCAACTTGATGCCCATGGCATATGGAATGCCCACGCCCATGGTGCCCAGGCCACCCGAGTTGATCCAGCGGCGTGGCTGGTCAAAACGGTAGAACTGCGCAGCCCACATTTGGTGCTGGCCCACATCGGACGTGATGTAGGTATCGGTATCTTTGGTCATGTTCCACAGGCTTTGCACCACGGCCTGCGGCTTGATCACGTCTTTATTGCCTTTGTCATAGGTTAGGCAATCGCGCTTGCGCCATCCATCAATCGTCTCCCACCATGCACCCATCGCGTTGGCGTCAGGCTTGGTACTGGACTCTTTGATCATGGCGATCAGCTCATTGAGCACATCTTTCACATCACCCACTATAGGAATATCCACCTTCACGCGCTTAGAAATGCTGGATGGGTCGATGTCGATATGGATGATTTTGCGTTCATTTTGCGCAAAGTGCTTGGGGTTGCCAATCACGCGATCGTCAAAACGTGCGCCTACGGCCAGTAGCACATCGCAATTTTGCATGGCTTGGTTAGCTTCTACGGTGCCGTGCATGCCCAGCATGCCCAAAAACTTGCGGTCGCTGGCCGGGTAAGCGCCTAAGCCCATCAAAGTGTTGGTGACCGGATATCCCAGCATGTCGACCAAGGTGCGCAGCTCGGCGCTGGCGTTGGACAAAATCACGCCGCCGCCGGTGTAAATATAGGGGCGCTTGGCGTTCAGCAGCAGCTGCAGCGCCTTGCGGATTTGTCCGCCGTGGCCTTTGCGTACCGGCTGGTAGCTGCGCATTTCGACTGGTTTTTTGTACTCTGCTGCGTCGTAAGGTACTTTGTTA
>JANPDG010000192.1:0-36713 GCA_031431335.1 Polaromonas sp.
TACATGGCCGTAGTCTTTGACCATCACGCCGCAGCCTGAGGCGTTCATCACAATCGCTTCGACCTGATTGCCCTGCACATACGGCCACCATGCGTCAATATTGGCGCGCATATGCGCTTTGCCGCCGTCGTGGTCGTTCAAGTGAAACTTGACTGCGCCACAGCAACCGACCTTGGCGGCTACCACTGTTTGCACGCCTGCTGCATCTAACACGCGCGCAGTCGCCCCGTTGATATTGGGCTGCATCGCAGGCTGCACGCAGCCGCTAAGCATGAGCACTTTGCGTGCGTGGGTGCGCGTGGGCCAGGCTTTGGTGGGCTGCTTGGCAGGTACTTTGTTTTTAAGCGATGCTGGCAACAAGGGCCGCACGGCTTGGCCGATCTTCATGGCGGGTGCAAACAGGGGCGATGGCAAGCCTTCTTTGAGTGCCCAGCGCAGCGCTTTTTCGGTGGCGGGGCGCTCTACCTTGGCGTCGACCAGCTTGCGGCCAATATCGACCAGGTGGCCATACTGCACGCCGCTAGGGCAGGTGGTTTCGCAGTTTCGGCAGGTTAGGCAGCGGTCAAGGTGCTGCTGGGTTTTGCGTGTGGGTTCGTGGCCTTCCAGGACCTGTTTGATCAAATAAATGCGCCCGCGCGGCCCGTCCAGCTCGTCGCCCAGCAGCTGGTAGGTGGGGCAAGTGGCTGTGCAAAAGCCGCAGTGCACACATTTGCGCAAAATCGCCTCAGCCTCTTGGCCGTCGGCTGTGCCTGCGTATTCGGGACTTAGCTTGGTTTGCATAATGGCGTGGGTCAGGTGAAAGCGGGTTTAAGCAAACCAAGGCATGCGGCCTGGGTTAAAGATAGCGGCGGGGTCGAACTCGGCTTTGAGCTGTTTATGAATGGTGCTAAGCGGGGCTTGCAGCACATCGAAACGACTGGTGCCATGCGCTGGCGTGCCATTGAAAAGCGTGGCGCTGCCGCCTGCGGCTTGGGCTACGGCGCGGATATGCGGCGCTTGGGATGCAGGTGCCCAGAGCCAGCGCTGCGCGCCGTGCCAGTCGATGAGCTGGTCGTAGGGCAGCTTGATCACGGGGGTGGTTTGCGGCACGCTCAAGCGCCATAGGCACACATCAGGTGACGGCGCGGTAAAAAACGGCAGTTGCATGTCGCGCAAGCGCTGCCAATCGGCGCTCGCCTGCACGTTGTCCATGCGCGTACCGCTGTGCTGCGCGAGCATTTTGCTGCAGGCGGCCTCAACCGCAGCGACTGCGCCGCGCAGGCGCACAAACAGCAGCGGCTTGCCATGGTCTGTTACCCAGTTGCTGGCATTGAGCGGCAACGGCTCGCCGCCCCAGTGGTTCAGCTGGGCCAGCGCATCGGGCTGCGACATGTCAAAGCACAGCGTGGCCTCGCCAGGCGCTACCGGCAGCACTTTGAGCGACACTTCAGTGATCACGCCCAGCATGCCCCAGCTGCCCGTGAGCAGGCGCGACACGTCGTAGCCCGCCACGTTTTTCATCACTTGGCCGCCAAAGACCAGGTGTTCAGCTTTGCCGTTGACCAGGTGCACGCCTAGCACATAGTCGCGCAGCGCCCCCACGCTGGCCCGCGCAGGGCCAGACAGGCCAGAGGCCACCATGCCACCTACCGTTGCGCCGTGCTTGCCACCGGGCTGCGCAGCAAAGCGCGGCGGCTCAAATGCCAAACACTGGCCTTGCTCTGCCAGCGCGGCTTCTAGCTGCGCCAAAGGTGTGCCTGATTTGACGGTGACCACCAGCTCGCTCGGCTCGTAGCTGACGATGCCGCTGTGCGCAGTGATGTCCAGCGGTTCGCCTGTCAATGCATCAGCCAAAAAGTCTTTGCTGCCTGCGCCGCAAATGCGCAAGGGCAGGCGCGCGGCCTGAGCGGCGCGTACGCGCTCTACGATGTGGTGCAGACTAGATTCCATAGGACGATGGTAGCGGGGCGCAGCCAGAATGGGCAGCTTGCGCACATGAATTTTTTGCAAGCGCTGCGTGAGATTGACTTTGAAGACTCGCTTTAAAGCGCTTATTTACTATACTATTAATAGCTAACTATTGAATATCCGCGTCGGAAAACTGCCAAAAAAGTGGCCTAAGATCATTTTTAATAAAAGGCCAGCACAGCCTAGGCATTGCTCCTCGTGCAGCGCTGCATTTAAGGCGGTGGCGCGCCAAACACTGCCGTCCACAGCGCCAGCACAGCCTCGCGCTGCGCTGCCAAGTCAGCCGGGTTCACCTGGGTGGGCGCTTCGTTTAAGCGGGCAATGTGCTGGGCGTGGCGCAGGTCGCGGTAGGCTGCGGCTGCCTGCGCGCCCACCCCTGCGGGCAGCAAATGGGCCGCCTCGGCGCGCTGCAGCAGTGCAATATTGCCGACATTGTCCTGCAGCTGGGGCAGCGCTTTGGCGTGGGCCAGTACCAAAAACTGCACCACAAACTCTACGTCCACCATGCCGCCCGCGCTGTGTTTGACGTCAAAGCGATCGGCTTTGACCGGGTGCGCTGCGCGCACTTGGGCGCGCATGGACACAATCTCTTGGGCCAAGGCAGTGGTGCCCCGCGGTGCGCACAGCACGGCTCGGCGCACTGCATCAAAGCGCGCTTTGAGTGGCGCGCTGCCCAGCACGCAGCGCGCGCGCGTCATGGCCTGGTGCTCCCACACCCAGGCAGTGTTGCTGCCGCGCTGGGTTTGGTAGTTCTCAAACGCAGCCAGGGTGCTCACCAGCAGACCCGAGTTGCCATTGGGGCGCAGGGCGGTGTCGATTTCGTAGAGGTCACCTTCGGCGGTTTTGGCTGACAGCCAAGCGATCAGCTTGCGCACCAAAGCAGCATAGACCACGCCTGCTTGCTCATGGTCGTCGTCATAGACAAACACGATGTCTAAATCGCTGCCGTAGCCCAGCTCTTTGCCGCCCAGCTTGCCGTAAGCAATGATGGCAAACTGCGGCGTGTCTTGGTGGCGATTTTTCAGGCGCTGCCAGCACCACTGGGCGGTGATTTGCAACACGCTGTCGGCCAGCGCGCTAAGCTCATCGGCCACTTGCTCTACAGTCGCCCGGCCCTCAATATCGCGCACCAAAATACGAAACACCTCGGCATGCTGCGCCCGGCGCAGCAGCAGCATGAGCGACTCTTCATCGTCTTGGCCCGTGCTGCGCAGCGCCACATGGCGCGCCTGCAGCTCAGACTCAAACTGCGCTGCGTCAAAGTACTCTGCCAGCACGCTGCCGGTGGCCAGCTCGTCCACCACGCCAGGGTGTTGCATCAGGTAGCGGGCAGGCCAGCGCGCTGTGCCCAGCACGCGCAGCAGGCGCTCGTGCACTTGCGGGCGCTCTAGCAGCAGCGACAAATAGCTCTCACGCCGCAAGAGCGGTTCGATCCAGTCGGCAATGCGCAACGCAGCGTCTTCGCTCACCTTAGACTCGGCCAACCACTGGCCCGTGCGCTGCACCAAGCGCTGCAGGCGCAGGCGCGAGGCATCGCTCAGGGCCAGCACGCGCGGGTGCTCGCTCCACAGGGCTACGCGCTGCGCAAAGCGCTTGGGCAGTTGGGCCAGCAAGGGCTCCAGATCGACACTGGCAGCGGCGGGGCCGCAGCCTTTGCACGACTGGGTGTTGCCCAGCAGACGGTCAAACTCGTTGGCCACCACTTCGCGGTGCTGGTCTAGCGCACACAGCAGCTCACAGCAGTTGCCCAGCCCCATGCTGCGTGCCAGCCAGTCCAGGTCGGCATCGCCTGTGGGCACGATATGGGTTTGCTGGTCGTCTAGGTACTGAATACGGTGCTCTAGCTGGCGCAAAAACACATACGCGCTGGCCATGGCTTGGGCAGTGGACTGAGGCATGAGGCCCGCTGCGGCCACGCGCTGCAAAGCGTCTAAGGTAGGTCGGGTGCGCAGCTCGGGGAACTGGCCGCCGCGCACCACTTGCAGCAGCTGCACGGTAAATTCAATCTCGCGTATACCGCCGCGCGAGAGCTTGATGTCGTTGGCCCGCTCGGGCCTGCCTGCGGCGCGCTGGGTGGCATGCTCGCGGATTTTCCGGTGCAGCAAGCGCAGCGCATCAAACACGCTGTAGTCAAGGTATTTACGAAATACAAAGGGCAGCACCACCGCGCGCAATTGCACGGCAGACTGCAGTGCCGCATGCGGAGCAACCACCCGGCTTTTGAGCCACGCAAACCGCTCCCATTCGCGGCCTTGGGCAATCAGGTAGTCTTCCAGCGCGCCCAAGGGCAGCGCGCTAGGGCCCGAATTGCCGTTGGGCCGCAGCGCCAAGTCCACCCGAAACACAAAGCCGTGCTCGGTGACGTCAGCCAGCAAGGTGCTAATACTGCGCACCATTTTGGCAAAATACTCGTGGTTAGTGATGCGGGCGCGGCCCTCGCTGTTGCCCCGCGTATCGCCGTCTTCGTCATAGACATAAATCAGATCAATATCGCTAGACACATTGAGCTCGCGCGCGCCCAGCTTGCCCATGCCCACAATCCACAGGGTGGCGCGTTGGCCGTTGGCGCACTGCGGCATGCCGTGAACAGCGTCTAAAGTCTGCTGGGCGTGCTGGTAGGCGAGGTCCAAAGCCACTTCGGCCAGCACCGTCACAGCGGCAGTCACCTCGCCCAGACTGCAGTGCGCGTCGCAGTCGCGCTGCACCAACCGCTCCATGACCAAGGCGCGCAGCACACGCAAAGCGCCACCCGCATCCAGCCCCGACTGCAGCAGCTGGGCATGACAGGCGCGCAAAGTAGCATGGGTCAGTGGGGTGTCAACGGGCAAATAGCCCAGCACATCTTGGTAACGGCGGCGCACGCGCTGGGCGTAGCGCGGGTAGTCCGACAGCGCGGTAGAGGGCTTTAACTCATCAGATGGTGCATCAGACGGTGCGTCAGATAGTGCGGCAAAATCAGGTGCTCGCGCCAAAGTTGGCGTGCTGGTACACAAAACTTCACATTCCTGCACCGAACCGAGCGGGGCGCTACGGGTCATAATTCCATCTATCTCCTGCACTATGTCCGAATTGTTATCCACCACCCCAAGCCCCGCTGCAGCACCAGTGCCTGTGCCGCAGCCCTTGGCGGCGGTGCCATCAGGGGCTTTGCGCTGGCTCAGCCGAGGGGCGGCACTGGTATGGTGGCTGTGCGTTGCTGCGGCCATTGTGTTTGGCCTAGCTTGGGGCGTACTGCATGGTCTGATTGTGCCGCGAATCGACGAACTGCGCCCAGCCCTGGAAAACCGCCTTACCCAAAGCCTAGGTGCGCCTGTGCGAATCGGCTCTATCACCGCCCAGTCCAACGCGCTGGCACCCTCGTTTGAACTGCGCGAGGTGCGCCTGCAAGACAAAACGGGGCGCGACGCACTGGTACTGAAAAAGATCATTGTCACGCTCTCGCCCCGTTCGTTGGTAAATTTAGGCTTTGAGCAGTTGGTCATTGAACAGCCTGAGCTGGACGTGCGGCGCGACGCTACTGGGCAAATTTTGATTGCTGGATTTCCATTGACCGCCTCCCAGGGCAATGACAGCAGCCGCGCGGCAGACTGGTTTTTTTCGCAGCGCGAGTTTGCAATCCGCTCTGGTAGTGTGCGCTGGACGGATGAGCGACGCGCCAGCCCACCGCTGCTACTGAGCCAAGTGGACATCGTGGTGCGCAACCAAGGCCGCTCACACCAAATACGCCTAGACGGCACACCGCAGGCCGAATGGGGCGACAGGTTCAGCGTACAGGGCGAATTTCGCAGTCCGCTGCTCGGCGATGCAGGCCAGTGGCAAAAGTGGCAAGGGCAAGCGTATGCAGACTTTGCCCGCGTAGACGTGTCCCAGCTCAAGCGCTACGCTGACCTGGGCGTCAATGTGTCGCGCGGCTACGGCAGCGTGCGCGCCTGGGCGCAGCTAGACCAAGGCCAGGTGACTGAGGCAACGGCAGACTTGGCGCTGGCCGATGTAGACGTACAACTGGCTGCTAATGTACAGCCTTTGGTCATGCCTTCGCTCAAGGGACGTCTGCTCGGGCAGGCTGTAGAAGGCGGCTTGCGGGTCAGCACGCAGGGCCTGGCCTTTAAAACCCAAGACGGCGTGGTGTGGCCCGGTGGCAATGTGAGCTTTTTGCAAACCGGGCAAGGCAGCACCAAGCCGCCCTTCGGTGAATTCAAAGCCGACCGCCTGGACCTGGCTGCGCTGGCCCAGATCGCCGATCGTTTGCCCATAGACCGCGCAGCCCAGGCGCAGCTGCGCAGCTTTGCCCCCCAAGGCTTGGTAGAGACAGTGCAAGCCAACTGGCAAGGGCCACTGAGCGCACCCACTGCTTACAACGCCGAAGGCCGGGTGGTCGGCCTGGCCTTGGCGGCGCAGTGGAGCACCACTACAGTAGCAACCAGCACTACGCAGGCGCTAGCTCAGCCCAGCCACCCAGGTGTGCGCGGCGCTGCAGTAGACTTTAAATTGACGCAGCTGGGCGGAGAGGCCAACTTAGCCATCACACAAGGTGCGGTGACTTTGCCGGGCGCTTTTGAAGATCCTGTGGTGGCACTGGACAGTTTCAGCACCCGGGCCCTGTGGACTTTGGACGGCGAAAAAATCGATATCAAGCTAGACGCCGTGAAGTTTGCCAACGCGGATGTGCAAGGTGAAGCCAAAGTGCGCTGGCAGACCGCAGATCCTTTGAAAAGTCGTGCCAAATCACGCTTTCCCGGTGTCTTGGATCTGCAGGGCAGCTTAAGCCGCGCCAATGGTGCGCAGGTACACCGCTATCTGCCCTTAGGCATCGCCAAGCCAGCGCGGGAGTATGTGCGCAATGCCGTGGTGCGGGGGGCAATTAGCAGCGCTCAGTTCAACGTCAAGGGCGATTTGTATGACATTCCATTTAACGACCCCAAGTTGGGTGAGTTTCGTATTGCTGCGCAGGTCGCAGGTGTAGAGTTTGCCTATGTGCCGGATGTCGCACGGACAGCCGGCAGCCTGCCTTGGCCGCCCATTACCCAGCTCAATGGCGAGCTGCTGTTTGACCGATCCTCCATGGCCATCAATGCTGCCACGGGGCGCTTGGGCAACACCTTACAGATCACCAAAGCCGATGCGCGCATAGCCGATTTAGGCAGCACGTCTGCTACCGTGGTGGTTGCCGCAGACACAAAGGGGCCTTTGGCCAATATGCTGACCATCGTCAACAGCTCTGCGCTGCTAGACATTACCAACAAAGCACTGATTCAAACCAAAGCCACAGGCAATGCAGACCTGAAGCTGCGGCTGAACCTGCCCATCAACAACATTGACCGCTCCAAGGTGGCGGGCACTTTGACTTTGGCCAACAACGATGTACAGGTCACGCCCGACACGCCGCTACTTGCGCGCTCCTCTGGCACTGTTTTGTTCAATGAAACAGGGTTTAGTGCTAAAGATGTGCAATCCACCCTGTTGGGCGGTGAGATGCGTTTAAGCGGCGGCAGCAAGCCGGGTGCAAGCGCGGCGGATGCCAGCATCGTTTTCAAGGCCCAGGGTATTGCCAGTGCCGAGGGCTTGCGTCAGGCCAAAGAGCTCGGATTGGTCTCGCGCTTGGGCCAAAACGCCACGGGTAGTGCAGCCTACGCGGCCACGCTGGCCTTTCGCGCAGGCGTGCCCGAGATCGCCATCACCAGCAACTTGCAAGGCATGGCTTTGAACCTGCCTGCGCCGATGGGCAAAAGTGCAGACAGCACACTCGCCCTGCGCTACGACAACAGCGTCGTGCCCTCCACGATCGGCGAAGGGCAAAAGCTGCAAGACACCATCCAAGTTGACTTGGGTACGATCGCCAACATCAACTACGTGCGTGACATCTCCGGCAAAGAGCCTCGCGTGCTGCGCGGCACCATCGCAGTGGGTCTGCTGCCAGGCGAGAGCACGCCTCCAATAGACGAAGGCGTGGTAGCGAATATTAACTTTGCGCAGATCGATGTTGATGCATGGAAAAAATTATTAGGTGGGGCTGCAGGTGTTGCACCGGGCACACCGGTTGCATCTGCTGCCATAGCGCCTGCTACCAGCAGCACGGCCAGTGGCGCAGCCTTGGCAGGCTATTTGCCCAGCGTGATTGCGGTGCGCGCGCGTGAGCTGGTGGTGGAGGGTCGCACTTTGAACAACGTGGTAGTGGGCGGATCGCGCGAGGGCTTAACTTGGCGCGCCAACTTGGATGCGCGTGAGCTCGGAGGCTATTTAGAGTATCGCCAGCCCAGCGGCGCCAACGCCGGGCGCGTCTACGCGCGGCTTGCGCGACTGAACTTAGCCCAGGCCGCAGCCAACGAAATTGAGACTGCACTGGACAACCAACCTAGCGCTATTCCGGCGCTGGACATTGTGGTGGAAGATTTTGAACTGCGGGGCAAAAAATTTGGCCGTATCGAGGTGGAGGCTTTTAATCGCGGCATTCAAAGCTCGCCCGGCGAGGGCGTGGTGCGGGAGTGGCGCTTGACCAAGTTCAACGCCATCATGCCCGAAGCGCAATTGAGCGCGACTGGCAATTGGACAGCGGTAGGCACAGGGACGTCGCCAGTGTCGGCCCGCGCTAGTGCTGAGCGCAGGCGCACGGTGATGAACTTTAAACTTGACATTGCAGATTCGGGCGAGCTGCTCAAGCGCATCGGCATGGACAAAGTGATCGCCAGGGGCAAAGGCAAAATGGAAGGGCAGGTGGCTTGGCTAGGCTCGCCGCTGGGCTTGGACTATGCCAGCTTGAGTGGCAACTTCAATGTGAACATCGAGTCAGGGCAGTTTTTAAAAGTCGACCCTGGTTTTGGTAAATTGCTGGGCGTGCTGAGCTTGCAGTCACTGCCGCGCAGGCTGACGCTGGATTTTCGCGATGTATTTACTGAGGGCTTTGCCTTTGACTTCATCCGAGGCGATGTGAAGATCGACCAAGGCGTGGCTTTTACGAACAACCTGCAAATGAAAGGCGTGAATGCTGCCGTGCTGATGGAGGGCACGGCTAACATTATTAAAGAAACCCAAAATATGCGCATCGTAGTCGTGCCCGAGATCAATGCGGGCACCGCCTCGCTGGTGGCTGCCGTCATCAACCCTTTGATTGGTTTGAGCACCTTTTTTGCGCAGCTGGTACTGCGCAAGCCCTTGATTGAGGCTGCAACGCAAGAATTCACCATTGACGGCACATGGATAGATCCTAAAATTACCAAAATTAACCGCAAAGCTGCAGCAGCAGCTCAGTCAACGACTAATGCTTCCACAGGTACATCCACAAGTTCTGCCCCACCGGCTGCGCCTAACACTCCGTAAAAACAACAAAATAGACTTACGTTTATGAAAATTGCCGCACTCCAAATGGTCTCAGGTATGTCTGTGCAAGACAACCTGCACACGGCAGAGCTACTAGTTAAAGAAGCTGCGGATGCCGGAGCCGAGCTGGTGGCGCTGCCTGAGTATTTTGCGATTTTGGGCCAGCGCGACACCGACAAGCTGGCGCTGCAAGAGCCGCTAGGCAGCGGCCCCATGCAAACATTTTTAAGCCATACCGCGCGCACGCATGGTGTGTGGCTCGTAGGCGGCACGCTGCCACTGGCCACCAACAATCCTCTGCGCGTGCGCAATAGCTGTTTGGTCTTTAACCCCAGTGGCGAGCGGGTAGCACGCTACGACAAAATTCATCTGTTTGCTTTTGACAACGGCCAAGAGAGCTATGACGAAGCGCGGGTGCTAGAGCACGGCGACACGCCTGTGTGCTTTAGCTTGCCTTCACGCGACGGGCATACTTGGCGCGTGGGCCTAAGCGTATGCTACGACCTGCGTTTTGCAGCTTTGTATGCGGCGCTGCAAGCAGACTTGCTGCTGGTGCCCAGCGCATTCACCCACACCACAGGACAAGCCCATTGGGAGAGCTTGCTGCGCGTGCGCGCGGTGGAAAATCTGGCCTACGTACTGGCACCTGCGCAAGGCGGCGTGCATGCCAATGGTCGCCACACTTGGGGCCACTCCATGCTGGTAGATGGCTGGGGGCGCATCTTATCTGAGCGCGAGACAGGTGCAGGGGTCGTGATCGGCGACATCTCTTACCTACAGCTGCAGCAATGGCGCACACAGTTGCCCGCCCTGACTCACCGTAAGACTTTATCAGCCGTGCAAACCACGGTCTGATAGCCTTGCCCCGACAGCGTCGCTTAAATCTCTTCATGCGTTTGCCTGCACTGCACTTGACTCGGCGAGGTGTGCTGTGGGCGGCTTTACTGGTGCTGGTGGCTGCTTTACTGGCCACTTTGATTTGGCTGGCAGGGCGCTACGAGGTCAGCCAAGTGCAGGAGCGTCTAGAGCGAGATGCCGCGCTGGCCGTAGCAGACATTCGCACCGCACTGACACGCAATGTACAAAGTCTACAGGCCTTGCAAGCGCGCCCTGCGCCCTCTGCTCAATGGGCGCAAGATGCGCAGACTGTGCTGCGTGATCGCCGCGAGATGCTGCAAATTGAGCTGCGCGATAAGCAGTTCAATGTGCGCAGCACAGCGCAGTCACCTTATCTCAAGCCTATCGCTATGGGCCTGGGTGCCAGCGGCTACTCTAGCGATATGCAGGCTGCGTGTAACACGGCCAACCGCATCACAGGGCCCGCTTATTCGACCAGCCACTTTCAGCCTATGGGCAATGGCCTGGGCTCGGAGCTGATCGAGATGTGTTTGCCCATCAGCGAAGCTGGCCAAGCAGCCGGGTATTTGGTGGCGACCTATTCGCTTAGTGGCATATTGGCCGAGCTGATCAACAAACAGATCACCCGCGAGCAAGAGGTGTCGTTCACCGAAGCCGACGGCACGCGTCTGGCCATACACGGCAGCGCCAGGCGCGGTAGCCGCGTGTTCACCACCCAACAGTTGCTCGATCTACCGGGCAACACTTTGGTGGTGCGCATGGACAGCTGGCGCGCTGCGCCGGACCTGTTTCCCAATGTGCTGACGGCGTTGGTCACGCTGATGTCACTGGCGCTCATCGCCGTGCTGCTGCTGCTGGGCAAAGACGTGAGCCGCCGGCTGCGCGCTGAGCGTGAGCTGGCCGAAGCCTTGGCGTTTCGCAAGGCGATGGAGGACTCCCTGGTCACGGGCATGCGGGCTCGCGATCTGCAGGGGCGCATCACCTATGTGAACCCTGCGTTTTGCCAAATGACAGGCTTTGCTGCGCAAGATCTGGTGGGCGTCACATCGCCCATGCCGTACTGGCCACCGGAGTTGGCAGACGAGTATCAGCAGCGCCAGACGGTTCGGCTGACGGGCCAACTGCCTACCCGCGAAGGTTTTGAGTCGGTTTTTATACGCAAAGATGGTTCGCGTTTTCCGGTGCTCATCATCGAAGCGCCCTTGATTAACGCGACCGGCACACAAACGGGCTGGATGAGCGCTATTTTGGACATGACAGACCAGCGCCGCATGGAAGAGCTTTCGCGCGCTAGCCTAGAACGGCTGCAAGCCAGCGCCCGCTTGGCCACCGTGGGTGAGATGGCTTCGTTGCTGAGCCACGAGCTCAACCAGCCCTTGGCTGCCATTTCCAGCTATGCCACTGGCTCACTCAATATGCTGCTGGCCCCGCCTGAGACCCATCCAAAAACGCAAGATATGGTGCATGCGCTCAAGCGTATTGGCGAGCAGGCCGAACGGGCAGGCAAAGTCATCAAGTCGGTGCACGATTTTGTACGTCGGCGCGATCAAACGCACGAGGCCATTGCACCTACTGCGCTGTTTGAAGCGGTGATGCCGCTGGTGAGCTTGCAGGCGCGCAAGCTGGGCGTGCGCGTGCAGGTGCACTGCGACAGCCGTCTGCCCAAAGTATTGTGCGATCGCACCATGGTAGAGCAAGTGCTGCTCAACCTCGCTCGCAACGCCATGCAGGCGATGGAAGATGTGCCCCTGCACGAGCGCGTGCTCGACCTGCGCGCCAACGCGCCCAAGCGTTTGAGCGGCGCCTCTGAGGCAGACCCCTCTATGGACAGTACCGAGCTACCGCCAGCGAACCGCTGGATGGAGTTCACCGTCACCGACCTGGGCTGCGGCATCGATACAGTCACTGCCGAGCGCTTGTTCACCCCGTTTTTTACCACCAAGTCTGAAGGTATGGGACTGGGCCTGAGCATGTGCCGCACGGTGGTAGAGCAACACGGCGGATTTTTGGCTTTTGACGCCGTCAAGCCGCGCGGTACCGTATTCAAATTTACTTTGCCTGTAGCCACTACTGACCTGTATGCGCAGCAGCTTGGCTAAGAAGCGTTAAGTTTCGTTCAGCGCAGTTAAACTACCCTGACTATGCAGCCCCTCCAAGACGCTACCGTGTATATTGTGGACGACGATGCCAGCGTGCGCGACGCGCTGGGCTGGCTTTTGCGTTCACGCAGCCTGCCCTATATCGCTTACGAGAGTGGCGATACTTTTTGGCAGCAAACGGCCTGCGCGTTTGATCCTGTCCAGGCCAGCTGCCTGCTGCTGGATGTGCGCATGCCCGGTATGAGTGGGTTGGCACTGTTTGAAAATATACAAGCCAAGGCTTGGGCACCCGCCATGCCAGTGATCTTTTTGACGGGGCATGCCGATGTGCCAACGGCGGTTGATGCTGTCAAGCGCGGCGCGTTTGATTTTTATGAGAAACCTTTTTCAGACAACGCGCTCGTTGACCGGATTGAGCAGGCTCTGCAAGCCAGTCGCAGCGTGGTGCAGGTTGCACTGGCACAGCGCGATGTGCGCAAGCGCCACGACGAGCTGACCGAACGCGAGCAAGGTGTGATGCGATTGGTGATCGAAGGCTTGCCCAACAAACTCATAGCCGACCAACTCTCCATTAGCGTGCGAACCGTCGAAGTGCATCGTGCCCGCGTGTTTGACAAAATGGGCGTCAAGTCTGCCGTCGAGCTGGCCAACGTGTTGCGTCAACTCTGATACACAAGTTTTGGCCAGTTTTCCGACGCGGATATTGAATAGTTTGCTATTATTTTGATACTAAATTATTAACTCTCAAAACTTCAGCAGCATTAAAAAAGCCGCCAGAATTATCTCTAGCGGCTTTGCTGTCAGCCCAAGGCTAACTGATAAGTAGTTGGTGAACTGCTTACTTTGGCATGATCACAGTATCAATGACGTGAATCACGCCGTTGCTGGCTGCAATGTCGGTGGCAGTGACTTTGGCACCATCAACCATCACGCCGCCAGCGGTTTTGACGGTGATCTCAGAGCCTTGCACGGTCTTGACCATGCCCGCCTTGACATCGGCAGCCATGACTTTGCCTGGTACAACGTGGTAGGTCAAAATCTTGGTCAGTGCAGCTTTGTCTTTGAGCAGGGCGTCCAAAGTTGCTTTAGGGATTTTGGCAAAGGCTTCATCGGTAGGCGCAAACACGGTGAATGGACCGGGGCTCTTTAAAGTGTCGACCAAGCCTGCAGCTTGCACTGCTGCGACCAAGGTTTTGAAGCTACCGGCTTTAACAGCGACGTCTACGATGTCTTGCGCAAAAGCGCTGACCGACATACCCAGACCGAGTGCGAGAGCAATGATGGATTTTTTCATGGTGATTTCTTTCAGGTTAAAAAGTTAAAGGACAAGGGAAAGGGAAAACTAAATTCAGGGTTGAAATTAAGGGGAGATAACAGTGTCGATGACATGGACTACGCCGTTGGTCGCGATGTTGTCTGTTATCACAATTGTTGACGTACCGCCTTTTGCATCAGTAATGATGAAGTTGGTACCGACTTGGTTGATTTTGAATTTGCCGGTGTTCACCGTGGTGATATCCTGGCCCAACTTAATGTCTGCCTTGAGCACTTTGCCTGAAACTACGTGGTACTTCAAAATTCCAGACAATGTGGCTGCTGTCGGGGTTTCGTTGAGCAGCGTAGCAATTGTTGCGGTGCCCAGCTTAGCAAACGCATCGTTAGTCGGCGCAAATACTGTGAATGGTCCAGGGCCGCTGAGTGTAGATGTTAGACCTGCTTTGGTCACAGCGTCCACCAAAGTACTCAGTGCAGGAGTTGCTACTGCAAGTTCCACAATGTTCTTAGTCGGTGCCGCTGCTGGCGCAGGGTCATCGCTGCCACCGCATGCGGCCAAACCAAGTACCACACCAGCGGCCAAAATGAATTTTAGAAAATAGCTTTTCACAGGGTATCTCCAGTCAAAGTTAATAAAAATTAAAATGCCAATGCTGCGTGACAACAGTCTGTGTGGCGGGTGGTATCTTTCCTCCATGCCGCGAATATATACCAAACGTTCTGAATAAATACTAGTTAGTAATAAATAAAACCAATAAGTTACACAATGATTCATTTGAATAGTTTGTGACTTTTCCGTAAAATGGGTTGAACCGAAGGCAAACAGTACCCCATGGCACACACCACCCAAACCCCATCTCGCCCCTCAGCGCAGGCCCAGCAGCATGCCGTCGCTGAAGCCATCGCCGACACCAAACCGCGTGGCGCGGCACGCAAAAGAGCCATGGCCAGCGCCGCAGTGGCTGCCCCTGCCAAGCCCAGCTTCAAGCAGCAAATGTTGCAGGCGCGCGAGGAAGCCATCATCGAGGTGGTCAACCGCATGCTGGCGGACAAGGGATTTGACGCAATGACGGTGGACGAAGTGGCCGCCGAGGTGGGTGTGGCCAAGGCTTCGCTGTACAAGCACTTTCCTAGCAAAGAAGACTTGGCCGCTGCCGCGATGGTGCGCATGATGGAACGCGCCCAAGCCTATTTGGCCGCCGTGCCAGACAAGCTGGGCGCGCTTGACAAACTTAAGCTGGCTACCCGCTGGATGATGCAGCTCAAACTGGCGGGGCAAATGCCCAACCTGCCGAGCCAAAACTCCAGCCTACGGGCAACGCTCACCTCACACCGTGGCTATGTTGACGGCCTCATGCACATCAGCGACACCTTAGGCGGCTGGATTGTCGCGGCGCAAAAGTCGGGGCACATCAGCACCCAGCTGCCCGCTATTGTGGTGCTTTATACGATCTATGCCCGTGCTTGCGACCCGGTACTGGAGTTTTTGAAAGTCACTGGTCAGTTCAAACCTGAACAGATGCTCGACATGGTGACAAGTTCGTGCTTTGACGGCTTGGTCGCACGCTAAATCTTGGTTACCAGGCGCCGCCCCATATTACCAAGCGCATTTTTGGAAGAAAAATAGGCAGTTTTCCGACGTGGATATTAGATAGTTAGCTATTAAATATATAGCAATATAAGCCGGCTAAACCCAACTAAATTTTGGCACGCTCCACCAGGGGTGTAAAAAATCGAGGGCGCATCTCGTTCAAACCCAGCTGCCCAAGCATGTCTTGCAGATGCGCAGCGCTCTTGCGCGCTGTGCCTGCAGCGCCGGGCGCGGCAGCCTTGCTGGCAATGATCAGCTCGTTTTTCATCGAGTGCTCCCAGCCCACCAGCTCAGTGACAGTGACGCTGTAGCCGTGCGCCTCAAGCTGCAAGCAGCGCAGTACATTGGTCAATTGGCTGCCAAACTCGCGTGTGTGCAGCGGGTGGCGCCATAGCTGGGCCAGCGCGTTGTGGGCTGCGGCTTGGCTGCGGCCTGCCTTGAGCGTGGCGGCGACCTCGGCTTGGCAACAGGGCACCAGCACCATGTGCGCCGCTTGGTGTGCTAACCCAAAAGCAATGGCGTCGTCGGTGGCTGTATTGCAAGCGTGCAGCGCGGTGACGATGTCGATACGCTGGGGCAGTTGCTTCGCATGGCCTGACTCGGCGACCGACAGGTTTAAAAACTGCATGCCACCAAAGCCAAACTCACGGGCCAGCTGCGCACTGCGCTGCACCAGCTCGTCGCGCACTTCCACGCCAATGATGCGGCCCAGGGGCGCACGCAGCTTGAAAAACAAATCGTACAAAATAAAGCCCAGATACGACTTGCCAGCCCCGTGGTCGACCAAAGTCACGTCCGGGTGTGCCGACTGCACTTTGCGCAGGAGCGGCTCGATCAGGTTGAACAAATGGTAGACCTGCTTGAGCTTGCGGCGCGAGTCTTGGTTGAGCTTGCCTTCGCGGGTCAAAATATGCAGCGCCTGGAGCAGCTCGACCGACTGGTCGGGTCGCACATCGTATTTTTCGCCGCTGCTGGCGGGCATGGTTTTAGGCTTGGACTGCGGGGCTTTCATGCCAGCATTGTCCTCCAACCTTGCAGGCCCAGTGCCTTCAAAGTGACGATATTGCGCTCATAGATATCCGCCGCATCTGGAAAGGCCTGCACAGCGCGCTCCACACTGTCCTCGCGCAGCAAGTGCAGCGTGGGATAGGGCGCGCGATTGGTGTAGTTGCTAATGTCATCGGCGGGGGTGCCGGCAAACTGGTAGGCAGGGTGAAAGCTGGCGATTTGCAGCTGCGCGTCTGGATCAGCGCGCTCTAGCACGGCGTCCGCCTCGGCCAAAAAGTCGTTGTAATCTAAAAAATTAGCCAACATCTGCGGCACTATCAACAGTGCGGTCTCGCACACGGCTGGATCAGTAGCCAGCAGCTGAGCGATTTCTTCTTCTAGGTGCTGTGACAGCAGATTGACCGTTGTGGCCTCGCTCACGCTATAGCGAATGCGCCCGTGCACATGCTCGGCTTTGGCAAAAGGGCACAGAT
This sequence comes from Polaromonas sp., assembly GCA_031431335.1. GTDB lineage: Bacteria > Pseudomonadota > Gammaproteobacteria > Burkholderiales > Burkholderiaceae_C > JAAFIP01. The sequence continues at coordinate 16,566 of JANPDG010000192.1, forward strand.
TCAGGCCAATCACCGCGCGCTCCAGCCACTGCTGGGTGCGCGCTAGGACGGTGTCAGGATCGAGTGAAGACACCGCCTTCGGTTTATCCAAGGCGAACGATTATCGGCGCATGCGCGCCACAAGGGCTTGCTGGCCTATGCGCATACGCTCAAGTGCTTTGGTGATCCCATCAAACTCGGCAATGCCGCCGGACTGAAGTTTCACGTCCAGATTACCCTTGCTCATATCGTCAATAGATGCGGTGAGGGTTGCCAACGGACCCGTCACTGCTTTAGGCAGGGTCAAAATCAAAGCCAGTGCGATCAAAATACCCACACCTACAGTCAACAACACAGCGACCAGCAACTTTTGAAAGCCAGCGGCGGCCACATTAGAGAGCTCTAAGGTTTGCTTGGTTTTTTCGCTGGACATTTCTGCTACACCTTTGATCAGCACGCCAGAAAAACGGTCTTTGCCAGGGCCAATCATGGCATTAACTTCGACCGGAGAAAACATCGTCACTGATTCTGCAACCGTCACCATAGGTGCGCTCTTTACTTGGGTCACTGCGGCTACTGGCGCGGCAGGCAGCGCGTTCACACGGGCGGCCTGGTCATTGACAGAGCCAAATATCTTGCGCATTTCGGTTGTGTAAAAGTCGGCAGCGCTGGCCCAATTGCCAATCTTGCCTTTGTCCTCTTCACCAAAAGCCTGGTCGGTATTGGCATTCATGGTTTGCAATTGCTTGGCAATCTTGTCTGCGACACCGGTCCACTCCTTGATGTAGCCGTTGCGCTTTTCGGTGTTGCCCACGTACACAAAGTATTCTTTTTCGTAGCGGCGAACTTGCTGGGCCATTACCGCCAGCTCAGACAGCTGAGACGATGCAATGGTGTTTTTGCGGGTGGTGTCCACCACATCGCGCCGTGCGGTGTCTTGGCCCCACCAAACCAATGCCGCTTGGACTAAGAAAAACACAATAATCAGGCCTAGGCCTGCGATAAGACGTGAACGAATAGATTTCATGATTTAGCTCCTCGAATAATAGGGTTCTGCAGCCATTGCTTGCTTAAATGGGACATTAGGCTTTGATGCCAGTGGCTTTGATAATGGCCTGCTTGAGCGTGGCATACGGCACACTGACAGGTAGGTGTTTGCCCAAACAGACGAAAAAGTACATTTCTTGCAGCTTAGGGTCTTTTGCAAAAGCTGGATTTTTGGTGACGTCTTCAAACGCGTCGTCCACCACAAACTCTGCTGCAATACCCATGTATTCGGACAACGCCTTGACGGCAGCGACTCTAAGTGCTTCATGGGCCATACGCTTGCGGGTTGTCTTTGATCTAGTTTTTAGAATAGGAACAGTCGATTTCTCAACCGTAGCTCTTTAGTTTACAACTGAAGTTTAGACAAATCAACCTATTGATCTTGTGCGAGCTTTGTAACAGCGCAGCCCGTTTCCTTACTCGGTCTGCAATGGCACGATCTTTTGCGCAATTGCACCAAACACACTCTGGCCATCTTTGCCCTTCATTTCGATGCGCACGGTGTCGCCAAACTTCATGTAGTCGGTGCTGGGTTTGCCGTCTAAGATGGTTTCAATAGCGCGCTTTTCTGCAATACAGCTGTAGCCCTTAGGCCAGTCTTTTTTGCCGTCTTTTTCAACGCCTTTGTTGCTGATGGTGCCGCTACCGATGATGCTGCCTGCGCGCACATTGCGCGTTTTGCACAGGTGGGCAATCAACTGCCCAAAGTGAAAGGTCATCTCAGCTCCAGCGTCGCACATGCCTACGGTGCGTCCATTCCATTGGCTTTGTACGGTCAGGTGCACGCGGCCCTCGCTCCATGCGCTGCCCAGTTCATCGGGCGTCACAGCCACGGGGCTAAAAGCTGTGGCTGGCTTACTCTGCACAAAGCCAAAGCCCTTTGCCAGCTCGTCAGGGATCAAATGGCGCAGGCTCACATCGTTAACCAGCATGAGCAGGCGAATGCCTTCTAAGGCTTGGCTGGGCGTGCTGGCCATCGGCACGTCACCCGTAATGACGGCGACCTCGGATTCAAAGTCAATGCCGTGCGCCTCGCTGACGCACACCACATCGTCGCGCGCGCCCACAAAGTCGTCGCTACCGCCTTGGTACATCAGCGGCTCGGTATAGTAGTTCTCAGGCACAGTTGCGTTGCGCGCTAAGCGCACCAGCTCTACATGGTTAATATATGCTGAACCGTCAGCCCATTGGTAGGCGCGCGGCAAGGGTGCCATGCACTGCGCTGGGTCAAACGGAAAAGCGTGGCGCGCTTTGCCTTGGTTCAAGGTATCGTAGAGGTCTTGCAGTTGCGGCGACATAAAACCCCAGTCGTCTAGTGCTTGCTGCAGCTTGCTGGCGATACCGGTTGCATAATGCGCCATCGACAGATCGCGCGAGACGACGACCAGCTGACCGTCACGAGAACCGTCTTTGAGCGTGGCAAGTTTCATACATATTCCAAGGCGAGAGCCATAAGTTAAATTACGTTTAGGTAAATTCGTTTACTATAGCGTAATTCTAACGGTATTTTAATCCTTACCTACCACTGCGCATGGCCACCAAAACCCAAGCGGGCATTCAATCGGTCGAAGTCGGTTTTGCTTTACTCGACACACTAGCCCAAGCCCGCGCGCCCATGATGCTACGCGATTTGGCTACTGCTGCTGCCATGAGCGCGGCCAAGGCACACCGTTATTTGGTGAGTTTTCAGCGCTTAGGGCTGGTGGTACAAGACCAGCGCAGCACCCGGTACGATTTAGGACCTGCCGCTTTAAAGTTAGGACTCGCTTCGCTGGAAAGGCTTGATGCGGTTCAACTGGCACGCGCCAAAGTAAGTGAATTGGTTGAAACTATAGGGCACACTTTGGCGATAGCCGTGTGGGGTAACCACGGCCCCACCATCGTTCACTGGCAAGAACCTGCACAGGCCGTGACAGTCAACTTGCGGCTGGGCGATGTGATGCCGCTGCTCACCAGTGCCACTGGGCGTTGCTTTGCGGCTCATGCACCGCCTCAGGCAATTGCAGCGCAGCTCGCATCAGAGCTGGTAACTTTGGCAAAACTCAGCATCGACCCCGCGCGCAGCGACACGCCCACCACGATGGCCGCTGTGCAGGTTTTGTTCAAAGAGATTCGCCAGCGCCGCCTGGCCCGCGTGTGCGACAGCCTGCTGCCGGGCGTAGCAGGCTTTTGCGCGCCCGTGTTTGACGCCAGTGGGCATATGGCACTGGGCTTGGTCTCGCTGGGCTCTGTGGCCAGTTTTGATGTGCGCTGGGACGGAGCCGTGGCGCGCGCGCTCACGCTCAGTGCAGCGCAGCTGTCCAGCGATTTGGGGGCTACCCCGCCCGCAGCCCACTCCTCCTAACAAAGCCACCGCCTAGCTGGGTCGCACACAGTAGCTGCAGCAGGCGCGGTATATTTGACCTATGGCACTGCTTGCACCACCCTCCAATTTCCCCATGCGCTGGCGCACGCTAGTGCTGCTGCTATTGGCGGTGCTGGCGGCACATTGGTTTGCATTGTCCAGCTCGACGCGGGCTTGGAGCATCGTCCAGGCGTCAAGCCCGGCCATGGTCACCCGTACAGTTGAGGCTGCGCCTCAAGCTGCAGCCCCTGTTGAACCTGCTCCAGCTGTTGCGGCGCCCGAACCGGCGCCCGTACAGCGCAAAGAAGCACCCATTGAAAAAGCCGTGCTACCACCAGAAAAAACCACACCCCCTGAAGAAACCATACTCCCGCCAACGCAGTTGCCCAACACAGTCACAACGGCAGAACTAAGCCCCGTGACAGCCACTTTGGCCAGCGACGCCGGCACCCAAGACAGTGCGACTGCAGCGCCGCAGGCCAACGCTTTAGACGGGCCGCCGCAGTTTCCACCATCAGGAAGATTTGAGTATTCTGTAGAGATACTGCGCGCCGGCCAACCCAAAAGCGCCTCTGGCACGCTTGACTGGGCCACAGACGGCAAGACTTATGCGCTTGAACTCAACGTCTCGGTGCTGTATGCCAGTGCGCTACGCCAAACCAGTGCGGGATCCATGACCTCAGACGGTTTACTGCCCGACCGCTTTCTCGATAAACGCTTTGGCCGCAGCGAAACCGCAGCACACTTCAAGCGCAGTGGCTTCGGTGTGATCGCTTTTTCAAACAACCAACCCGATGCCATCTTGCTGCGCGGTGCGCAAGACCGGCTGAGTGTGTTGATGCAGCTCGCTGGCATGGCAGCAGGCAGCCCCGTGCGCTTCACGCCAGGGAGCGCAGTGTCCATCCAAACGGTGAGTGTGCAAGAGGCGGATACTTGGCTGTTTACCGTCGAGGCTGAAGAAACCCTCCAAGTGCCTGCAGGCCGCAGCAACACTTTGCGCTTGGTGCGCCAAGCACGTAAGGAGTTTGATTCACGCATTGAAGTCTGGCTTGCGCCAGCAGTTGGCTATTTGCCAGTGCGCATTAAATTGACCGAGCAAAATGGCAATACGTGGGATCTGCAATTGCGCAGCCCCAGACTTCCTTGAGGCTGTTTTGCCCGCGCTAACGTGTATCGGTGCTACAGTTTTGTAACTGTCGCTTTTTTCGTGAATTACTACTGAAAAACCCTGTCCCCCTTGAAATACTCTCGTGCGTTGCTACATCATGTGATGTACGCTGTCATCATTAGCGCAATAGGACACCCCAGTTTATGAACATGCTCTACGACTCCGACTCTTTTGTAGTAGTGCACTTGCAAGCCGAAGTGCAAGACTCAAACCAAGCGCAAGACGCCTTGCAGCTTGCGCAGAGTCACCGTGTAGTCAGCGCCATGGGGTCATTCAACGAAACCTACCGCAGCACCAGCGACAACTCTGGCCTGCGCTTGGCGCGCCACGGCTTTGAAATTGTAGACAAGCGCTCTGGCAAAGAGGTGTATTTAGACGGCTCATGGGCCGAGCTGTTTCAGCAGCAGATTACCGCTTGGCAAGAAAAAACGCCCACCCAAGACGAAGTAGAAGATGCGCTAGAGGGCTACACCCAGCTAGCGCAAAACCCGGTGATCTTGCACTGAGCCTGCAGCAACTTAAGCGTGCTTTTTGATGCTGGCAGCCAGCGCGCTGACCAGCTGATCAATATGCGATGGCTCCACTATATATGGCGGGCACAGCACCAGCACATCACCTGCCGCCCTGACCAAGGCACCTTGGTGGTAGCAATCTAAGAAAACGTCATAGCCCCTCTTGCCAGGCGAGCCAGGGATGCTGGACAACTCGACTGCACCAGCCAAACCTAGCGTGCGTATACCCACCACATTGGGCAAGCCTTTGAGCATGCTGTGCATTGCGTCGCCCAGCACTTTGCCCATCTGGCCTGCGCGCTCGAACAGGTTTTCTTCTTTGAACAAGTTAAGCGTCGCAATAGCAGCGGCGCAGGCCACTGGGTGGCCGCTGTAGGTGTAGCCGTGGAAAAACTCTGTCACGTGGTCGCCCGACTTGGTGTTGCTGTCCAGCATGGTTTGGTACAAATGCTCGCGGCAAATCACGCCGCCCAGCGGGAACACGCCATTGGTGACGCACTTGGCAAACGTCAGCATATCGGGTACCACGCCATAAAAATCAGCGGCAAAGTTGGTGCCCATCCTGCCAAAGCCCGTAATCACTTCGTCAAACACCAGCAAGATGCCGTGCTTGTCGCAGATTTCTCTGAGCCGCTTCAGGTACCCTGCTGGCGGTATATACCAGCCAGCGCTGCCAGCCACAGGCTCAACAAAAACAGCCGCTACGTTGCTGGCATCGTGCAGCGGCAAAATGCGGTTTTCTAGCTCGAGCAAAATGTCTTCGCTCCATACGGGCTCAGCGTGGTGAATGTAAGCGTGGTTCACAGGGTCGTGGATAAAACGCATATGGTCTACACGCGGCAGCATGGCCGAGCCAAACACTTTGCGGTTGGCAGGAATACCGCCCAGCGAGATACCGCCAAAGCCCACACCGTGGTAGCCACGCTCACGGCCAATCATCACCGTGCGATGGCCTTCGCCGCGCGCGCGGTGGTAGGCCAGCGCTACTTTGATGGCCGTGTCTGCCGCCTCGGAGCCTGAGTTGCAAAACAAAACCTTATTCAAGTCGCCGGGCGCCATGTGGGCAATCATTTCGGCGGCTTTAAATGCTTTGTCGTTGCTGGCGTTAAAGGCCGTGGCATAGTCCAGCGTGTCGAGCTGCTTTTTGATCGCTTCGTTGATCGGCTTGCGGTTATGCCCCGCGCCCACACACCACAGGCTGCTAATACCGTCCACGACTTTGCGGCCATCGTGGGTGGTCAACATCATGCCATCAGCGGCCACTAACACGCGCGGGTCTTGGCGGAAATGGCGGTTCGGGGTGAAGGGCAACCACTGGTTGTCCATGTTGAAATCGTTGTAAGCCATGGCAGTCTCCAAAATCAAAACAATATCGTATCGCGAATTAGGGTGCTTTGCACGAAAGCTTAATGACCGCTTAATCCGTTAGTATCCCTATAACAGTACCCGCAATGACCCCCATCGCCCATGTCCTCCCGCATCCCACCCATCCAATGCCTGCTCACTTTTGAAGCTCTGGCGCGGCTGCGCAGTGTGACGCAGGCGGCTGAGGAGCAGTGTGTCACGCCCAGCGCGGTGAGCCACCGCATTCGCCAGCTTGAAGAGATGATTGGGGTGCGCCTGTTTGGCCGGGCCGACTTTTCACTTACCACCGAGGGCAGCGAATACCTGGCGCAGGTGCGCGAGGCGCTGGCGGCGCTGGAGCGGTTTCCGGGTAAAAACGCGCCGCAGGGCAAACGCAAGCTGCGCGTAGCGGTAACGCCCACCTTTGCACGCTCGATTTTGATGCCGCGCCTCAAAGCATTTGCCGACGCCTACCCCGAGATTGACCTGACGCTGCAGGTCAGCATACCGCTGCTGGACGTGGTGGCCGAGGATGCTGACCTGACGGTGCGCTTTGGCACCGGGCGCTATGCAGATGTAGAGCATGTGTGCTTGTTCAAAGACGTGGTCACGCCCATGGCCTCACCCGGCTATCTGCGCGACCACGGGCCGTTTGACAGCCCCGAGGACTTAGCCAAGGCCAAGCTGCTCAAAAGCCCACTTGAGCCGTGGCGCACCTGGTTTGCCGCACACCAGCTGGACTGGCCCGAGCCGGTGGATGGCTCTAGCTTTAACGACATTGGGCTCATGTGCGATGCGGCCGCGCTGGGGTTGGGCGTAGCATTAGTGCGCACCAAGCTGGGCGCGCCTTGGCTCGACAGCGGCGCACTGGTGCGCTTGTCGCCGGTCAACATCCCCAGCCCGCATGCCCACTACCTGTGCTGGCGCACCGGCACCCTAGAGCGCTGGGAATGCGCCGCGTTTGCGCAGTGGCTGCAGGCTGCGGTGAGTTAGTTTTACTATTAAAATAGTAGCACACTATTGAATATCCACGTCGGAAAACCGCCTAAAAACTCACCTAAACTGACCTGCCCAAGATAGCTCTTCCAACCATAAAGTCTGGGCAACACCGCTTACTCACTGCGCCGCTTTTTGCGCGGTCTGCCCGACAGGGCGATGTCAAACAGCCAATTGGGCAAGAGGCGCAGCAGCTTGGCTACGATGCCCATTTGCCAGGGGATGACGCGGTAGCTAGATCCTGCGCTGATGGCATCAAAGGCGCGGTCAGCAAAAACATCAACTGGGGTCAAAAAGGGCATCGAATAACTGTTGCCTTGGGTCAGCGGTGTGTCGATATAGCCGGGTGCAATGGTGACGACTTTGACGCCGTGCTTACCTGTGGCCGCGCGCATCTCGCCGCGCAGGCTCTCGCAGTAGGCCACCACTGCAGCTTTGCTAGCGCAATAGGCCCCATGTCCTGGCAAGCCGCGCACGCCTGCTACGCTGGCAATGCCGACCAAGCGACCCGTTTTACGCGCCTCCATGCCCACCATGAACGGGTGAAATGTCGCTGCCAAACCGGTATTGTTGGTTGCAAAGGTCTGCGCCATCACGTCGATGTCGCCGCGCTCAGCGGTGTCCATGCCGATGCTGATGCCTGCATTGGCAATCACCACATCGGGCAAGCCTTGGCGTGCCATGCACTGCGCTCCCGCTGCGGCGATGCTGTCGGTGTCAGCCACATCCGCGCTGTAGATGGCATAGCGATCAGAAGCAATGCTCTGTGCGGTAACCCATTTATCAATCTCAGCGGTGCGGCGCGCTACCAAAGCCAGCCGATAACCAGCTTGGTAAAACCGCCACGCCAGCGCCTGGCCAATACCGCTGGACGCGCCCGTGATGAAGACCAAGGGTTGCGTAGTGGGGTTTGAAGCAGTGGTCATGGTGCCGTGCGCGGGTTAAAGGTGCCTTTGACGCGGCCTTGCAGTTGGAGCACGCGGTCGATATTGTCAAACTGCAGGCTGTCGGCTACAAACTGGTCGCCGCCGCGCGTGATCGTCACAGGTTTGTGCGATTTGAGCTGTTCGGTGTTGCGAAATGCATGTAAAAACTCGCCACGAAACTCCATGCGCGGACGTGCTTTACCGTCCGCGCCTTGCGCGGCCTCGCGCACGATCACAGCGCTACCCACCAGCTGTACCTCGGAGCCATCGCCGTTGCTGTATGCGCGCTTGGCAGTTGCGGTGGTGAGCTGCCCCTTGGCAAACGAGCGCATGCGCACATCGTCGATTTCAAGCACATCGGTATCTGGAAAATGCCGTCCTTCTGCGCCTTGTAGTTCACTGGTGAGTTGCCCTGAAGGCTCAAAATTTTTTAATACAAATCTGCGCATAAAGTAATCTGGTTCGTGCTTGGCAGCCTGCTCCACCGCACGCGGCGTAGCGCTTGGCGTGTTGCGTGCCAGCCACCAGGTGCCCAGTGCCAACAACACAATGATGGCGATCGGCAGATACATGGTGGCGGCATGCCACAGGGTTTGAAGCACACGCAGCGCGATGCCCCAGGCGTTAAAAGCAGTTTTCATATTGGCACTTGCTTGTGCAATACCTGCTCTAAAAACAATGCATAGTGGCCTTGGGCGGTCAACACCAAGTCACACAGCTCACGCGCTGCGCCATGTCCGCCGCGCTGCTGGGTGACGTAATGGGCCAGTGATTTGTTTTCAATGTGCGCATTGGCGGGTGCGCAGGCCAACGCACAGCGCGCTAGCAGTGGCAAATCTGGCCAGTCGTCACCCATGGCGGCGGCTTGCGTCCAACCCAAACCCAGCTCCGTCAAAATAGACTGCGCAGCTGGGTACTTATCTTCGGTGCCAAACACGGCGTGCTGTACGCCCAAGGCTTTGAGCCGTGTGCGCAGCGGCGCTGAGTCACGCCCGGTGATCACAGCGATATGAATACCTGCCCGCTGCAACAACTTAAAGCCTTGGCCGTCCAGCACGTTAAAGCGCTTGAGTGTTTCGCCAGCCTCTGTGAAGTACAGGCCGCCATCAGTCAGCACACCATCCACATCAAAGAAAACAATGCGCACGGCTTGCGCACGCTGCAACAACTCAGGCGTAAAGAGGTGGTCGGTCATGGGTTAAATCACTTTGGCCAGCATCAGGTCGTTGGTGTTGAGCGCACCAATCAGTACACCGTCTACATCGGTCACCAGCACGCTGGTGATGCGGTTTTGCTCCATCAGCGCCACCGCGTCCACGGCCAGCGCTTGCGCGCTGACCGTGCGAGGGCCAGCGTGCATCACCTCTTGCGCGGTCAAAGCGCGCAAATCACCACCACGCTCGACCAAGCGGCGCAAATCACCGTCGGTAAAAATGCCCAGCGGCTTGCCTTCTGCGCTGACCACGGCAGAAGCTCCCAAACCTTTGGCGCTCATCTCGCGCATCAGTTCAATAAATGGTGCCGTGGGCAGCACACGCGGCACAGCATCACCGCTGCGCATGACATCGCGTACATGGGTCAGCAGTTTGCGCCCCAAGCTGCCGCCAGGGTGCGAGCGCGCAAAGTCTTCGGCTTTAAAGCCGCGCGCGTCTAACAGGGCAAGGGCCAGCGCGTCGCCCATTGCCAACTGGGCCGTGGTGCTTGCTGTGGGGGCTAGGTTGAGTGGACAAGCTTCTTTGGCTACGCTGGCGTCTAGCACCACACTGGCATGTTTGGCCAAGGTCGAGTCCAGCCCGCCCGTGATCGCCACCAGCGGTGTGCCCATGCGCTTGATCACTGGCAAGATAGCATTCAATTCGTTGGATTCACCCGAGTTAGAAATCGCCAGCACGCAGTCAATCTCTTTGACCATGCCTAGGTCACCATGGCTGGCCTCGGCAGGGTGCACAAACATGGCCGGAGACCCTGTAGATGCAAGAGTAGCCGTGATTTTGCGGCCAATATGCCCGCTTTTGCCCATGCCCATCACCACTACCCGGCCGCGTGTAACGAGTATGAGCTCTACTGCACGGACAAACGCTGCTTGCTGCGCACCGTCTGTGGCCAAACGGTGGCGCAGGCCCAAAATAGCGGCAGCCTCTACGTCGTAAGTGTCTAAGGCCAGAGCGATGGTTTGGCTAGAGTTCAATGTCATAGGTACATTTTAGAGCCAGCGCGGGGTTTGGTGCGCCTACCCCGATTGCCGAGCCAGAAACGCTGCTTGGGTGAGGCCAATTAACGGCTGGCGTTTTTAAACTTGTCCGTCCGCTCAGAGTCTGCTGGATGGGATGAAATGATCGAAATATCCAGTGGGGAGGGCTCGTCTTTGGAAGATTGTTTAGACCGTTGCTCGGCGCGCATGGTGCTAAAAAACTTCACCATCACCAAGGGCGATATGCCGTTCGCCTTCATAAATTCAATAGAGTGGTCGTCGGCCTCACGCTCTGCATTGCGGCTGTAAGCCATACTGCCCAAAATCAAAGGCGCGGCCGTGATCAAGCTGCCGTAATCACCAAAAGCCACTGTCAGCGCAAACTGCATCACGCCCAGCTGCACCAGCTGGCGCATGCCGTGGCGCAAAGTGACATGGCCAATCTCGTGACCCATCACGCCCATCACCACCTCATCGTCGTTGACCAGGTTCACCAGCTCGTCAGTCATCACCATGGTACCGCCTGGCAAAGCAAAGGCGTTGGGGCCAATCGTAGATGCACGAAACAGCAATTGGTAGTTAGGAGTGCCCCGGGGATACGCAGCTTTCATAGAAGCGTCAAAACGCGTTTTGAGCTGCTCTTGCTTAGCCGCTGGTAGCTTACTAGGCCTCATCCATTTGCCGTCGATCTGCGCCAGAGCGTTGCGGCCAATAGCCTCGTCCACGGACACTGGCACCAGTGCGGTGATGCCGCGCGCCGCCATTGGCAAGCCCCACTGGTAAGCAGCGCCTACCAACACCACCAATAAAGCCAACGCACCCAACACACCGCGCCAGCTTTGCTGGGCTTTAACCACCCAGCTTTCGCTGCGCGGCAGCCACGCGCTAGCCCATGCGTCGTACGCCGCCAAATCACCGGTGACCAATTGCCCGCTGTCTGGCAGCTCTGCGCTGCGCATTCCGTGGCCCGTGCGCTCAGGCCAATCAACGTCCTTGCATAGCTCGGTGCGCAGCAAGCTGCCATCGGCGGCGCTGGTAATTTGCAGCGATACGCCCACTATCGCCACCATCACAGGCGTCGCCTTAGTACGGCGCCCGTCAAAATATTGCATGGCCAACTTGGCTGCAGCTTGCAAGGAAGCGGTAGATGCCATTGATTACATGCCTAAATCAAAATCAAACATATCTGCCGCCATATCGCCCAGTGCATCGGTCTCTACTTTGCGGGCCGCATCGGTGAGCGCATCAAGCGCCACACGGTTCTTCATGCTGATTGCTTCAATCTGCATGCGCTTAGTAGCCACAGCGGCAAAGGGCCAGTAAAGCCCGAGTGTAATGGCGATCAGAACATAGTTTTTTAGCTGCAGCAGCATATAGCTACCGACATTTAAGTCCGACTTAAAACGCACATGGTTGTTACCCGTTTTGGACCATATCAGGTTGTGCATGCTGGCACTGAAAAAAGCACGCGGCAAAATATTCATCATAACGATGAATGCGAACAGCAAGGGCAGGAACACCGCGATACCAGAGATAGACGATCGCAAGGAGCCGACGCGAAAAACTCCAGGCATGATCATCAATATAGCGGCGACAAAAAAAGCCACGATCAGCAAAGCCATGAACAAGGTCTTCAAAAACACAGCATAGGTCTCTTTGGGTATGCTGCGAAAGTCCAGGCGCAAAGGGCCCCAAGCCACATGGCCCAACCAAAATTTATTAATGCGCCACAAGAAATAGGGCAAGGTCAGTACAAATGCAGCGGCAAAGCCTATCGACAGCCAGTCCCAAAAGGGAGACTCCAAAAACTGAGCTTCATTTTCACCTTGGTTAAAAGTCGTGATAGCCAGCGGCACCAAGATCAACAGGTTAGGCGGCAGCACCGCAGCATAGACTTCTGACAACTTGCTGGTGGCCAAACGCAGGCGCAGGCCGCGCCAACTGGTGTTGCTAAAGCGAAACTTCAGCGACGCACGGTACAGCACAGGCCACACGATGGTAAAAGTTAACAGTGCCACCAAGCCAGCCCAAGGCGAAAAATCAGAAGCAATTGAATACACACCAAAAAATGCGCCAGCAATCATCGTGCCGCGTAACATTTTGCTCGGCTTGGCATGAAAATCAAACGCATGGCCATCCAGCCGCGTATTGCCATAAAAGTACTTCAACTTACGCACCTTGGCCCACGGTAGATAAATGCCAAGCGTCACAAAAATAAGCAGCAGATTGACGATCCATATCCGAAAATATTCACCGCCCGTACCGCTGAACTCCAATTGGTGGGTTTCCACATGGGCCAATGGCGCAGGGGCACTCAACTGGCTATTGCCCTGCCTGATGGCGGAGGCTACGTGGCTTTGCGGGCTGTCCGTGACGGTTAAATTCATACTGTGGCGTCTCCCTAAAATAATTAGCCGAGGCTATTTGTAATCAATTGTTCAGTATTATGACTGCAGTTAGTACCGCAGCAACGCACGCTATTGCCCTAAAATCTGCCTCAATACCAGTTTACATATTTAGAAAAACACCCCATGAAATTGATCGGCTCAGTCTCCAGTCCTTACGTACGCAAGGTGCGCATTGTGATGTTCGAAAAGAAACTGGACTTTCAGTTTGTCACCGAAGACGTATGGTCAGCCACGACAGCGATTTCTGAATCTAATCCGCTGGGCAAAGTGCCTTGTTTGGTGATGGAAGGCGGCGAGGCGTTGTTTGACTCGCGCGTGATCGTGGAGTACATCGACACGCTCTCGCCGGTGGGCAAGCTGATTCCGCCCGTGGGGCGCGAGCGCGCCGAGGTGAAGACATGGGAAGCTCTGGCCGATGGCGTGCTCGATGCCGCTATTTTGGCGCGCCTTGAGGCTACCTGGCCTGGACGCACGGCTGAGCAGCGCAGCGCAGCATGGATTGAGCGCCAGATGGATAAAATACATGCCAGCATGAAAGCTATCAGCCAAGGCTTAGGCGACAAAGCCTACTGTGCGGGCATCCACTTTAGTTTGGCCGATATCGCTGTGGGCTGCGTTTTAAGCTACCTAGATTTTCGCTTTCCGCAGATCAGCTGGCGCGCTGACTACCCTAACTTGGCCAAGCTGGACGACAAGCTCGCTCTGCGCCAGAGCTTTATCGACACCAAACCAGCTTAAATAATCTGCTTTGAACCGCAGGCTCACGCACCAAACTCATTGCCCAGCTCCGCAGCGCGCCTGCGCGCCGCGTGCATAGCGCGCGTGAACATCATGGCTACATTGTCTTGTTCCATCGAAGTGATGGCAGCGTAAGTGGTGCCGCCCTTGGATGTCACCTTTTCGCGCAACGCTTTGGGCGGCTCATCTGAGTTTTTGGCCAGTTCAGAGGCACCCGTGAACGTAGCCTGCGCCAGCTGCGTGGCGTGCTTCGCAGACAGCCCCATATCGATGCCCGCTTGCACCATCGCCTCCATAAAATAAAACACATAAGCTGGGCCTGAGCCCGAAATGGCGGTGACGGCATCAATCTGCGCCTCGTCGGTCAGCCACAGGTACTCGCCTGTAGCGCTGATCACGCGCTCCACCGCGCTGCGATCTTGCTCAGACACAGTAGGGCGCGGATACAGTGCTGTGATGCCCTTGCCGATCAGCGCAGGCGTATTGGGCATGCTGCGCACCACACGCTCAGTGCCTACCCACTGGGCGATGGTGTCTGAGCGGATACCTGCCGCCACGCTAAAGTGCAGTGCGTGCTGCGTGTGTGCACGTGCTTGGGCTGCAGCCACCTTGAAGGTCTGCGGCTTGACCGCCCAAACCACCATGCTCGCCTTTGCCAACATCGCGTTCGGTGCATTGAAGGCTTCGATACCAAAAGCTTCTTTCAATTTAACCTGCTGCTCGGCGTAGGGCTCGACCACCAAAATATCCATGGCCCGCATGCCTTGGCGAATCAAGCCCCCGATGATGGCGCAGGCCATATTGCCACCACCCATAAAAGCGATTTGCTGTGGTTTGTCTGCTGTGTTTTCACTCATATCTGTAGCCCTAAAATCCATAAACAACCCATATTACACACTATTAATTTAATAGCTGTTCATGCTATATTGTGAGCAATCAAGCCTTTAATTTCCAGTCCATTCTCTACTACCCCTAGCCATGCGCGTATTCACCCTTCAAGGCAGCGCGATTGCCGAGTCTGCCCAGCTGCCGCAGGCTTTGCCTGCACAGGGGTTTGTGTGGATAGCGCTGGCACGGCGCGAGTTTGAGGTGTTGCAGGCGGATGTGCAAACCTGCCTACACCAACTGTGCAACACGAGGTTAGTGGATCTGCATATATCCGACCTGCTCAATAACCAGCTGCCTTCGCACTACGACTACACCTCGCAGTATGACTTGCTGGTCTTTCGCCGCTTAAGCGCTGGCAGCAGTGAGACCAATTTGGCCGACCCTGGCGTACCGCTGAATGCGCGGCTGACCAAAGGTGGCCCACCCGTGCTCAAACGGATTGACACCAGTCCAGTGGGCTTTGCAGTGTTTGACCGCGTGCTGTTGACTGTGCACCCTGCAGACTGCGCCGTGCGTGATCTGTATGCCACACGCCTGCTCAGTGCTGCGCCAGCAGACGCTCGGCTGTCTGGTGCGCGCATGCCCAGCAACCCCGCAGACCTGATGCTGCGCATCGTCAACCTTATGGTGGACGGCTACCTTGACCTGCGCCGCGAGCTGACCCGCCAGCTTGACCACTGGCAAGCCGAGCTGCTCAGCCCACGCGCTCGCTTTAACAACTGGTCGTCACTGCTCGATGCGCGCCTGAGTCTGCATCAGTTGGACGAGATTTGCGAAGACCAGCGCGCCGCCGTGCAAGACTGGATCGACGCACTGGAGACGTGGCCTGATGCCGAAACACCGCAAGGCCTGCGCGAGCGCGACTTGCTGGCAGTGCGCAGCCGCGATGTTCTTGAGCATATTGAGCGGGTAGTGCACCATGTGCGCCGCTTAGAGCAGTCGGCCGAGACGGCGGTACAAATGCACTTTAGCGCGCAGAGCAACCGCACCAACGACATCATGCGCACGCTGACTGCGCTGACCGCCATCTTCTTACCGCTGAACCTGATCGCAGGTATTTTTGGTATGAATTTTGAGTTTTTACCCATCATCCATAACAAATTTGGCTTTTGGCTGGTCATCGGCACTATGGCCACCGTGGCCAGCACAATGGGCTTGGTGTTTTGGCGCAAGCGCTATTTGGCTCGCACCCGCGCTTAATTTTGAAGGCTTAGGGTGTATTCAGCCCCCACAGCCGCGCGCCATTGTCCCAAGCAATTTGGCGAGCCACTTGGGCAGGTAAATCGCCCAACCACACCCGGTAGCCTTGCATCAAATCAGCATAGGACGACCGGCGCTGATTCACCCAAGTGTCTGAACCCAACATGAAGCGACTGGGAAATTCCAGCAGCAGCGTGGGCCAATATGCTGAGCGACTTGTCTTCGGCCAGCTGCATTAGCTTTTTAGCCACTGCGCGGTTGCGGTACAGCCTGATAAACGGCACTACCGTCACACCGGCTTGGGCAGTTTCGATTCGTTGTAGTGCACATGCGCATCCAAAAGCGGACCCGCATAATCGGCTGCATGCGCCATTGCACCCACAGATGCAACACAAACTACTATGCATTTAATAGCACACTTCTTAATATCCACGTCGGAAAACCTCTTAAAAATTAACCTAAAATCAATATTTCAATACGCATTGGAATGAAACTTTCAACCCGGTGTTGCACACCACAGCGCAAACCGCCACCACAAACAAGCCGCAGGAGTAATGTATGAACAAAGTCGTGTTAATCACAGGTGCATCGCGCGGTATTGGCGCTGCCGCAGCGCTATTGGCGGCCGAGCAGGGCTGGGCAGTAGCGGTGAACTATGTGGCCAACTCGCTGGCCGCAGACGAGGTGGTGCGCAGCATTCGCGCTGCCGGCGGCACGGCGATTGCGGTGCAAGCTGATGTGGCTGTGCAGGCGCAGGTGCAGCGCATGTTTGACACCGTGGATGCCAAGCTCGGCACGCTCAGCGGCTTGGTCAACAACGCAGGCGTGGTCGACATGCCCGCGCGCGTGGACGGCATGACCGTGGAGCGACTGGCGCGCATGTGGGCCACCAATATCACCAGCAGCTTTGTCTGCGCCAGCCTGGCTGTGCAGCGCATGAGCACGCGCTACGGCGGCGCGGGCGGCAGCATCGTCAACCTGTCTAGCGCCGCTGCGCGCATGGGGTCACCGGGGCAGTATGTAGACTACGCCGCCAGCAAGGCCGCGATTGACACTTTCACCATGGGCCTGGCCAAAGAAGTGGCCGCAGAGGGCATTCGGGTGAACGCGGTGCGCCCGGGCATTATTGACACCGAGATTCACGCCAGTGGCGGCCTGCCCGACCGCGCAGCGCAAGTGGGGCCACAGGTGCCCATGCAGCGTGCGGGCACCGCGCACGAGGTGGCCCAGGCCATTGTCTGGCTGCTGTCGGGCGCGTCCAGCTACACCACCGGCTCGATTGTGGATGTGACTGGCGGGCGCTGACCGGGCAGGGCATCACGGCGACGCCCCTGCAGGTTAGTCTGTAGTGCAAAACACGCAAAGCAAAGCTAATATAGGCGCTATAGATCAGCTTTGAGGATGCGTGTATGGCGTGGTTGGGTGAATATTTTGGCTTGTGGCGTGTAGATAGCACGCGGCCTGCTTGTGCGTTGTTTGTTTGTGCGCTGCTGACTACAGGCAGCAGTGCAATGGCAGCGGCAGCGCTGCCCAAATTTGTCGAAGAGACCGACGCTGCGGGCCTACAAAGCAGGTTTGAAGGCGAGGCTGAGTTTTTGGTCGGTGGCGGTGTGGCTACGTTGGACTGCGATGGCGATGGTCTGCCCGAGGTGTATGTCACCGCAGGCGTGAACAAAGCCAAGTTCTACCGCAACCGCAGCACGCGTGGTGGCCCCATCAAGCTGCTAGAAGAGCGCTCTGGCCTAGAGGTGATCAACGCGATTGGTGCCTACCCGCTGGATATGGATGGCGATGGCAACACCGACTTGGTGGTGCTGCGCGTGGGCGAGGTGCAGGTGTTCAAAGGCTTGGGGGCTTGCAAATTTCAAAGAGCCAACGAGTTGTGGGGCGTACAAAGCAGCAACGGCTGGCACTCGGCCTTTGCGGCCACCTGGGAAAAGGGCAGCCAATGGCCGACCCTGGCTATCGGCACCTACACAGACCGCACCAAACCAGAGTTTCCGTGGGGCAGTTGCACGCCCGGCATGCTGCTGCGCCCCAGCGGAGCTGACAAAAAATTTGCGCCTCCAGCGCCGCTGTCGCCCGGTCACTGCGCTTTGTCGATGCTGTTTACCGACTGGAGCCGCTCGGGCGAGGCCGCACTGCGGGTGAGCAATGACCGCGAATATTACAAAAACGGCCAAGAGCAACTGTGGCGCGTCAAGCCCGGCGATGCGCCCACGCTGTACACGGCTGCGCAAGGCTGGAAGCCGCTGCAAATATGGGGCATGGGTATTGCCAGCCACGATTTGAATGGCGATGGCTACCCTGAGTTTTTCTTGACCAGCATGTCGGACAACAAGCTGCAGCAGCTAGAGGCCATTCCAACGCAGGCGGGCAGTTTGCAGCCTAAATACATCGACACCGCTTACAAGCGCGGCATCACCGCGCACCGCCCCTACGTGGGCGGCGATGTACATCCGTCCACCGCCTGGCATGCGCAGTTTGCCGATGCCAACAACGATGGCTACGCCGACCTGTTTATCGTCAAAGGCAATGTCTCCAACATGCCCGATTTTGCCGCGCTGGACCCCAATAACCTGCTGCTGCAAGAGCCTGGCGGCAACTTCACTGAAGCGGGCCAAGCGGCAGGCATTGCCAGCGTCAAGCGCGGACGCGGCGGCATGATGGTGGACTTAAACGCCGATGGCATGCTAGACATGCTGGTGGTCAACCGCTGGGACAAAGCGCAGTTGTGGCGCAACGTGGGCACAGGTAGCGCCGACAAACCGGTAGCGATGGGCAACTGGCTGCACCTGAAACTTAAACAACCGGGTGCAAACCGCGATGCGGTGGGCGCATGGATTGAGGTGGATTTGGGCGGCCGCACCATTCGCCAAGAACTCAGCGTGGGCGGCGGACATGCCAGCGGGCATTCTGGTTGGACACATTTTGGTCTAGGCACAACGACCCAAGTCAAGCTGCGCGTGCAGTGGCCGTATGGTGACTGGAGCGATTGGAAAACCACGCCCGCCAACCAGCAAGTAACTTTCGATAAAGAAGCCAATACGCTAACCGGGAGAGCGCCATGAAGCCATCCAAGACCCTGCCTGCAGTTAGCAGCGCGGTGCGTCGCCGCGCCAGGCTCCGCTTAAGTAGCGTCGCTTTGGTGCTCTGCACACTCACCGTGTGCCAACTGCCTGGTGCCTTGGCGCAAACAGGGGCTGCACCGGCAGCCAGCACGGTGAGTGCAGCCAAACCCGCCAGCGCCTACAGCGCCCATGTGGCCACCGAGTGGTTTGGGCTGGCGCTGCAACTGGTGCAGCAAACGCCAGGTTTTAGCCCGCCCGTGGCTTCGCGTGCGTTGGGCTATTTGGGGCTGACTCTTTACGAATCGGTAGTGCCGGGCATGCCTGACCGCATCAGCTTGACGGGGCAGCTCAACGAGCTAGACTCGCTACCGTTGGCCCAGCCCGACGAGCCGCTGCACTGGCCCACGGTGGCCAACGCCTCGCTGGCCACCATGACGCGCATGATGTTTAGCAACGCCAGCGCCGAGAACAAAGCCCGCATCGACCTGCTAGAGCGCAGCCTACCGCTCAAATATGCGCAAGACTTTGATGCCAGCGCCACCAGCGCCGAAATTATTAATCGCTCTGAGACATTTGGCAAACTGATGGCTATGGCGGTGATGACCTGGGCCCGCACCGACGGCGGCCACGAGGCTTGGGGGCCGCTGCGGCGCAACCAAGCTAACTATGTGCCGCCCAGCGGCGACGGCCAGTGGACAGCCACACCGCCTGCCTTTGCCGCGCCACTGTTGCCGCGCTGGGGCAGCGTGCGGCCGTTTGTACTCAAAACCGCCGATGCCTGCCCCGCGCCGCTGCCGCCCGCATATTCTGAGGCACCCACGTCAGAGTTTTACAAACAAGCCGCTGAGGTGCACCGTTTAAACCAGCAGATCACCCAAGAGCAGCGCCAGTTCGCGCTGTATTGGGCTGACGACCCGCTCAAAACGCCCACGCCCGCAGGCCACTGGGTGTTTATTGCCAGCGACTTGCTTAAAGTCAATAAAGCCAGTCTTGCCAGTGCAGCCGAAACCTATGCGCGGCTCAACATCGCCATGGCAGACGCTTTCATCGCCTCGTGGCACACCAAGTACACCGTCAACCTGCTGCGCCCGGTCAGCTACATTCAGCTGGCCATTGACAGCAACTGGGTGCCCACGCTGATGCACACACCGCCATTTCCTGAGTATCCGTCGGGCCACTCGGTGCAGTCTGCCGCCGCAGCGGGCGTGTTGGCCAGCCGCTTTGGTGCCAACACCAGCTTTGTTGACAACACCCATAACGACCGTGGCTGGGGGCCGCGCACGTTTAAAAGTTTTAATGCCGCCGCTGACGAAGCGGGGCTGTCACGGTTGTATGC
>JANPDG010000193.1:0-2419 GCA_031431335.1 Polaromonas sp.
TGAAATTGTGATAAACAATATTGATCGCGACGGGGAAATGGGTGGCTACGACTTAGATCTGGCAAGACTTGTCCGCAATACTGTGACCACACCTGTAACCATGCTGGGCGGTGCTGGCACCAGCGAGCACATGCAAGAGCTGATTGACGCACTAGGCGTAGTAGGTGCAGCGGCGGGCAGTATGTTTGTTTTTAAAGGGACATATCGCGCTGTGCTGATTAACTACGCAAGACCTAGTCGACTTGTTTGAGTTTTTTGGATAAATAATGAAACAAATTTTGCAGGATATGAGTAAGGGCGCTACTTACATTATCGAGGCCCCTTCGCCAGTGGCTTCACGAGAATCTGTTCTGATTACAAGCTCGGTTAGTTTGATCTCGGCAGGCACAGAGCGCATGTTGGTCGGTTTTGGCAAGTCTTCCATGCTCGACAAGGCCTTTCAGCAACCTGACAAGGTCAAGATGGTGCTGGCCAAAATTCAAACTGATGGATTGATGACCACTATTGATGCCGTGCAGTCCAAGCTGGCACAGCCATTGCAGTTGGGTTACTGCAATGTGGGTGTAGTGGCTGAGGTTGGTGTTGGGGTGGAAACATTCAATATTGGGGACCGTGTTGTGTCTAACGGCCCCCATGCTGATGTGGTGAAGGTGTCCAAAAATTTGTGTGCACGCATTCCAGATTCGGTTAATGACGAATCTGCTGCGTTTGTGGTGGTGGCCAGCATTGGGCTGCAGGGCATTCGCTTGGCCCAGCCCACGCTTGGTGAATCGTTTGTTGTTACAGGGGTAGGCCTTATCGGTCTGCTGACCGTGCAGTTGCTACGCGCCCAGGGTTGTCGCGTGTTGGCGATTGATTTTGATGATGCCAAGTTGGCGTTGGCTCGCCTGTTTGGCGCCGCCACCTGCAATCCCGGGCGTGGTGAAGACCCGGTGGCGGCTGGCATGGCCTTAAGTCGCGGCCAAGGAGTGGATGGGGTAATCATCACAGCGTCTACTAAATCTAACGATCCCATTACTCAAGCGGCGCATATGTGCCGCAAGCGGGGACGCATTATTTTGGTCGGCGTAATTGGGTTAGAACTAAGCCGGGCAGACTTTTATGAAAAGGAGTTGAGTTTTCAGGTGTCTTGTTCCTACGGACCAGGCCGGTATGACACCAACTACGAAGAGAAGGGCCAAGACTACCCATTGGGATTTGTGCGTTGGACTGAGCAGCGCAACTTTGAAGCGGTGCTCGATATGTTGGCCAACGGCCAGTTGGATGTAAAACCCCTAATCACGCATCGTTTTGCTTTTGAAGATGCCCATAAGGCTTATGAAACCCTCACTACTGACTTAAGCGGTTTGGGCATTTTGCTGCAATACACGTCACCCCCCGTTACGCGTGTTGTGCGTAGCATTCCGTTGGCTGCTAGTGCGCAGTTTGAAGCGCGGCGCCCAGTGCTGGGATTTGTCGGTGCGGGCAACTACGCTTCACGAGTGTTGATTCCCGCGTTTAAAGCTGCGGGCGCGCAGTTCCATACGATCTGCACTGCGGGGGGCATTAGCGGCGTGATTCACGGTGAAAACGCGGGCTTCGCCGAGGCGTCGACTGATGTTGCCGCCATGCTGGCCAACCCGATTATCAACACGGTCGCAATCGTGACGCGGCACGACACGCATGCTCGCTTTGTGGCTCAGGCACTACAGGCTGGTAAGAACGTGTTTGTGGAAAAGCCGCTGGCTATTCACCATGCGGAACTGGTTGATGTGCAGGCTGCCTACGCTCTTGCGCATCTTTCAGGCAAAGGGCCGCAGTTGACGGTGGGCTTTAACCGTCGCTTTGCGCCGCAGGTCCAAAAGATGAAGACACTGCTGCAGGTGGTAAAAGAGCCTAAGTCGTTCATCATGACCATGAACGCGGGCGCTATTCCCGCCAGTCATTGGACACAAGATATCGCGGTGGGTGGCGGGCGCATCATTGGTGAGGCATGTCACTTTATTGACCTTATGCGTTTTTTGGCTGGTAGCCCTATTGTGTCCATAAAGGCGCGACGTATGGGCGATACGCCAGGCGTAACAATTACCGAAGACAAGGCATCCATAACTCTCGGGTTTGAAGACGGCTCGTTTGGAACAATTTTGTACTTGTCCAACGGTGCGGCCAGCTTTCCAAAAGAGCGAGTTGAAGTGTTCGCTGCTGGCCGAGTGCTGCAGTTAGACAACTTTCGAAAGCTCAAGGGTTTTGGCTGGCCGGGCTTTAGCAAGCTCAATTTGTGGAAGCAGGATAAAGGTCAAAACGCGTGTGCGGTGGCGTTTTTACACGCGATTGAAAAGGGCGTGCCAGCCATACCACCAGGAGAAATTTTTGAAGTAGCTCGAATCACCATCGACGTGGCGGAGCAGCTCCGCAGGCAATGACCGGATTTATCTCCAAA
>JANPDG010000194.1:0-2538 GCA_031431335.1 Polaromonas sp.
CCTGGCACCCAAAGAGATTTGGTGCAACGAAAGCCAGGAGCGTTACGTCATGGCCATTGCGCCTGAGTCGCTCGAACTGTTCAAAAGCTTTTGCGAACGCGAGCGTTGCCCGTTTGCGGTGATTGGCGTGACCACCGATGAGCGCCAGTTAGTGCTAACCGATGAGGCTGCCGCGCGCCGCGCCGGGCTGCCCCAAGCAAGCGCAGCCCCCTCGGGGGGCAGTGAGGACACGCAAGTGCCGAACGTGGGGGCATGTGTAAATATGCCGATGAACGTGCTGCTAGGCAAGCCGCCCAAAATGCACCGCGATGTGAAGACGGTGCAACGCACATTCAAACCTATCGACCTGACTGGTGTGGACCTACAAGACAGCGTCATCAAAGTGCTAAGCCACCCCACGGTAGCCAGCAAACGCTTTCTCATCACCATAGGCGACCGCACCGTAGGCGGCCTTACGCACCGCGACCAAATGGTTGGCCCGTGGCAAGTGCCGGTGGCGGACTGCGCCGTCACACTAGCTGATTTGAGTGGTTTTGCAGGCGAAGCCATGAGCATGGGCGAGCGCACGCCGCTGGCCATTTTTAACCCCGCAGCCTCGGGCCGCATGGCCGTGGCCGAGGCCATCACCAACCTGCTGGCCGCGCCCATTGAGCTGCCCCGCGTCAAGCTGTCGGCCAACTGGATGGCCGCATGCGGCGAGCCGGGCGAAGACGCTGCGCTGTACGCTACCGTCAAAGCCGTTGGCATGGAGCTTTGCCCTGCCCTTGGCATCAGTATTCCGGTGGGCAAAGATTCGCTGTCCATGCGCACGCAGTGGACTGACGACCAAGGCCCCGGCGCTAACGCAGGCGCGCAGCACAAAGTGGTCTCCCCCGTCTCGCTCATCATCAGCGCGTTTGCAACGCTGGCTGACGTGCGCGGCACGCTCACCCCGCAGCTGAACCGCGACGAGGCAGACACCACGCTTGTCTTTGTCGATATAGCCAAAGGCCACAAGCGCATGGCGGGCAGCATACTGACGCAAGTGCTAGACCAAGAAGGCCAGGAGACCCCTGACCTGGACGATGCAAAAAACCTCATTAATTTGGTCAACGCCATCAACGCCCTGCGCGCCAAAAACCACATTTTGGCTTACCACGACAAAGGCGACGGCGGGCTGATGGCCACCGTGTGCGAGATGGCCTTTGCAGGCAATGTGGGCGTGGCACTCAATGTCGACATGCTGCTGCTAGAGGGCGATGGCATCACCGACAGCCGCATGGAAGTGGGCGACAGCAAAAACTGGAGCACCCAGGACAGCGCGCGGCGCGAAGAAATGACGCTCAAAGCGCTGTTCAACGAAGAGCTGGGCGTGGTGATTCAAGTTAAAACGTCTGAACGCAACGCGGTCATGCAAACCCTGCGCGAGCACGGCCTGTCTAAACACAGCCACTTCATCGGCAAAACGCGCCCTGCCGTTGCGGACAGCACTCTGAACGTTGGCGTAGGCGAAGTCACCATCTGGCGCGACACTAAAAAAGTGTTTGCTGCCAAGCTGCAAGACCTGCACCAAGTGTGGGACGCTGTCAGCTGGAAGATTGCCCAAAGCCGCGACAACCCCGCGTGTGCCGACGCCGAACATACCAGCGTAGGCGGCCCAGCCAACCCAGGCCTGCACACCTACCTGAGCAGCGCATTGCAAGCGCATGTCAACGCGTCATCTTCCCTGTCCGCATTAAGTGAAGAAAATAAGCAGTTTTCCGACGTGGATATTGAGAAGTTAGCTATTAAATCAGTAGTAAATACCCAAACTCCACAGTCGCCTGCCCTCCTCAAACAGCGCCCCAAAGTCGCTATCTTGCGCGAGCAAGGCGTGAACTCGCACATCGAAATGGCCTACGCTTTTACCGAAGCAGGCTTTGAGGCTTTTGACGTGCACATGACTGATCTGCAAACCGGCCGCGCCAAGCTGGCTGACTTTGCAGGCTTGGTGGCCTGCGGCGGGTTTAGCTACGGCGACACGTTGGGCGCAGGCATCGGCTGGGCGCGCAGCATCACGTTTAATAATGCCTTGTCTGACCAATTCGAAGCCTTCTTCGCCCGCCCAGACACCTTTGGCCTGGGCGTATGCAACGGCTGCCAAATGTTTGCCGAGCTGGCCGATATTATTCCCGGCGCAGCCGCGTGGCCGCGCTTTACCACCAACCAAAGCGAGCGTTTTGAAGCCCGCTTGTCAATGGTCGAAGTGCTCGACTCACCCAGCCTGTTTCTACGTGACATGGCCGGTAGCCGCCTGCCGATTGCGGTCGCCCACGGCGAAGGCTATGCCAATTTCAGTCAGCGCGGCGATGCCAACAAAGTCATCCCCGCTATGCGCTTCACCGACAACTATGGCGCACCCACAGAGCAATACCCCGCCAACCCCAACGGCAGCCCCGGCGGCCTCACCGCAGTCACCACGCCAGACGGCAGATTCACCGCCATGATGCCCCACCCCGAGCGCGTTTTTCGCAACGTGCAAATGAGCTGGACAAACCAAAACATTGACCAGCACAGCCC
>JANPDG010000195.1:0-10519 GCA_031431335.1 Polaromonas sp.
CCACGGCCGCACGCAGGTGCGCAGCGACATGGTCACCCAAGCCAGCGCGCCCATAGCCGCACTGCCCCACAACCTAGGCTGGTGCAACGCCCAAGGCAACGTGCTGGGCGTGTACGTGCACGGCCTGTTTGAAAACACCAGTGTAGTGCAAGCCCTGTTTGGCGCACAGGCCCAGTCGCTAGACCAAGTGTTTGACGGCCTAGCCGCCTACATCGCACCACGCTTTGAGCCCGGGTTTTTGAGTGGTTTGCTCGACTGAGTGGGCAGTTAAGTGGGGTATTAAACACCGTATTTACTATAAAAATAATAGCTAAATATATAATATCCACGTCGGAAAAATGCTTTTTTTCTTCCAAAATCGTCTAACGTAATATTCACAAGCCATCAGCTTGATCGGCCCGGCGTTGGGGCTGGGTACGGACTGCACCAAGCGCAGCAGGGTTTCGGCGCTGGCTAGGTCGGTGAGGTAGTTTTTTGCCATCCGTGGCTGTCATCTTCAACTGGTGACAGCTTGCCACCAGTTGGCTGCCTTCTAAGCTCAGACGGCGCTTGAGCTGATTCCAATCGAGTCATGCCCACCGCCAATACCGAGGTGTCAGACGACGGCCAAGCCCTGCTGTACACCAGCCGCGCCTACGCCCACTTGTCCCCCACCTACGACATGCTCAGCACCAGCTTGTACGCAGGCTTTGAAGACGTTGGTAAACGCATGCTAATAGCTTGGGGCGAGGGCGTTAACGGCTTGCGCGAGCAGCGTGTGTATGCGGTGGGTGACTAGGTGGCAGGCAACGCGTTTGCGGGCTTTTCTGCACCGCCTAAGTTGGAGACTAGCAATACCAAAATTGGCCGTTTTATGTGCCCAATACGGCTGTAGCCCAAGTATTCAATGCTCAAGCAGCTATAAAACTTATAGTGCCAAGATTGCTTAAACTCAACGCAGCCCACCAGGTGTTAACAGTTCAAACTGCACACGCGAGCGTTCAAACGCGTTGCAGCGCTGCATAGTGCTAATCACTTGGTCCATATTTTGATAATCAAAAGCCGCCGTCCATGCCTGAATTTTCTGCATGGCGGCGACAAAGGGCATCGGGTCATGCGCACGGGTGAGCACGCGCAGGCAGTCCAGGTATTCTTCCCTGAACAGGGTAGGAATAATGATGCGGCACGCTCCCACGGCGCTTAGCTCCGCGTTCATCACCAAGCGTGCCAGCCGCCCGTTGCCATCCGCAAACGGGTGCACCTCGGCCACCAAAAACATCGCCATCAGTGCCCGCGCGGTGCCTGCGGGCACCGACGGCAAAATTTTGGATCCCTCCACCAGCGTGCCGCGCACCAGCACCGGGTCTACAAACTCGGTGTTGCCTGCGCGGTTGGCTTTTACCTTGAACTCGCCCGGGCTTACCTCGGGGCGCTGGGCCATTTGGTCTGCGTGGCGCGCGCGCAGCTGCGCCAGCACCGGCTCGCCCGCTGCCAGCGTTTGCATGGCCCACGCGGGGCTTACCGCCTGGCGCAGCACCCCCATAATGTCGTGCGAATCTTTAGGTCTGTCGGCTATCGGTTTGCCATCTAGCGCAAAGGCGCGCGCCTCTTGCACGTCAAACTCTGTGCCCTCAATAAAGTTAGAAAAATACGACTCTAAAAAAGCAAAATGCGTGCGCGCCTGCGAGCTAAGCGTTACCTCTGCAGGTTGGTGCAATGGGTTAGCCCGCAGCGCTGCGGCCAGCTTTTCTAGCAGCGCCAGTCGCTCGGCGTCATACGGTATGCGTGCAGTGCGCGCCTTGCCAGCCACAGTGGTGAGCTGGGAGGCGCGGGTGCGCAAAATGCTGCCTACCAGCGCATCGAGCAGCGCATATTCTTTGGCAAAACCCAGCGCGGGTGCCAGCGTACTTGCCGCCTCGCGCAGGCGCTGCAGCGCATCCTCCCCGCGCGTGTCGCAAATGCTCAGCAGCCGCGCCTCTACAGCCTGCCTGCCTACCGACTTTTTAACCAGCCCCCGGCTTTGCGTCAGGTTCTCCAGCAGCAGGCGCGGCTCAGACGGAAAGTACAAGTCACGCCCCTGCATAGGCATATCCCCCGCCTGCGCTACCGCCCCCTTAACCACAGCTACTGTCAAATCTGGCAGCACTAATGTGCGGTTGTAGGTGCCGCTAAGGTACAGCACGCCATCGTCAGGCAGCCCGCCGTTAAACGCACTACGGTAGCCTAGCACCGCCCCCGGCAGCAGCGCAGCCAGCACCCGCACCCGCTCGCGTGCAATCAGCGCAGGCCATTGCGCCGCGGGCGCGCTGGTGGCCACACCCTTAGCCATCAGCACCAGCCCACCCGCCTGCAGCCTGCGCTGCACCGCCCGCGTTTGCGCGCTGCTAAGCTCGGCGTACAGCAGCAAAGCATCATCCCGCAGGTCGGTCGTATTTTTTAGGTTTAACTTAGTGTTCATAGCAATTTGTCGCGTTAATAAGTCTTATTATTTAATAAAAGTCGCATTTATGCTAGTTAATTATGAATCATGGAGGGTTTGTCGCGTTATTGATGGTCAATTAGCTCCAATACGCGCGGGTAGTTTGATAGTCCGCCAGCTGCGTTAGCACCTGCAACACATCCACCACAACTCAAACAAGCTTCTTGCTACATATTCAGTAGCTGCTTGAGCAGTATTTACTTGAGCCAATAGCCTAAAACATCATTAAAAATCCCAAAAACAAGGCCGCATCAGCATTGCACAGGCTCACACCGCACACCTGCCAGCCTTTGCACTTATTGCAGTGTCAAATTTACCAACCATATTTGTACTTTTAGCTAATTTCCCAACACCGCAGCACTTGCCTTAGCCGTCCTTCGCCTTCATGATGCATGTTGCAATATGTAAACAGGCTTAACGGCACCCGAATGGCAACACTTATCCTCTATCTCAGCACATGCCTATCGCGCATGACCCGTGGCGAACGCCGCTTGGCTGGGCCACGAGAGCAAAAATCCGGCGCTGCCTACCCAAGCAACGCCCACAAAGAAGGCCACGCCTAGGGCGACATGGCCGTGCTGTGCTTTGACACCAAAACCCGCGACCTGTAGACGAAAACCACATGAACGAGACAACACACAACGTGGTGCCCGCGCCTTTTGACCCCCTGCACGCTGAACTGCGCAGCCTGATTGCCAGCAGCCGCCAGCGCCTGGCCGGTGCGGTTAATGCAGAGCTGACCCGGCTGAATTGGAGCGTGGGCGCACGCCTGCGCACCGCCCAGACATTTGCCCAGAGCGAGATGGTCGCGACAGTGTCACGACAATTGAGCTGGAGCCATTTTGTAAACCTACTACCGCACCAAACCGAGCCAGCCCGCCAGTTTTACGCCAGCCGGGCGAAGAGGCCCCCATCGGCCTCATCCTGTGCGCCGAACCCAGCCGCGAACAGGTGGAGCTGCTGCAAATGGACAAAGACGGCATCACCGTGGCCGAATACTGGACCGAACTGCCACCCAAAGCGGCGCTGGAGCAAAAGCTGCATGCAGCTTTGCTCGAAGCGCGTGAGCGGCTGGCACGGCGCGGGGTGTTGTTGGGGGACTTGGATGATGAGTGATGACATGAGGGGCAGCAAAGGCCTGGAGTTCCCCTAGGTGGTCCTGCCCGGCGTGGGGCACATGCCCGCCAAGGGCGAAGACGGGCAAGAGGCTGCACGGGTGGGCTGGAGCATTTTCAAGCTACGATACTTCTTCAAAGAGCGGCTGAGATTTCCAGCCGAGGTTACATCAATAGTTATTAGAGGTTTTGAACATGGCAACAGATTTCGCCTTTCGTAAAAAAGCGATGAAAGAACTACCCACCAGTACTGGCGTTTACGTGCTGTGTGACTTAGATGAAGTGCCCATTTACGTCGGTCAATCGAAAGACGGTATCAGATCCCGTGTTTCAAGACATCTGACGTCTGCACGATCTGACATCATCGCAAACAGGCAAATCGATGTTTGGGAAATCGCATTTGTACTGGCTTACCCCATCGCAAATGTGCAAGACATCACGCCGGCGGAAAATCGCCTTTACCATTACTTCAATAAGAAATCGAAATTAATGAATGGAACTGTTCCCCCTGTGCCCCCGAAAGCTCCGATTCCCAAACCCTCGGCTAAAGTGCAGGTAATGTCCAGCAAGGAAATTGCCGAAAGAAAAACATCAGAGCAACGACTGCCACGTCAAGCCAACCATTACGCTCAGATCGTCGGTCACTTCTTGGCAGTGAAAAATTCGACTCAAATTGCCGGAGCGATGGACGCGCACTTTGAAAGATTGAAGAAATACCACTCTGGCCTCATTGAATCAGCCGTGTCCTATTCAGACGACACACCCGAAACCTAGAGACCACTTCGATTTTTACTGGACATAGTGCAAATAAAACTGTATAAATGAACAGTTATTGGAGCAAACGAAATGCATACGTTTTACGAATTCTTTGCCGGTGGTGGTATGGCGCGCGCTGGTCTGGGAGCAGATTGGCAATGCTTGTTTGCCAACGACATCAGCCCGAGCAAAGGTCAATCATATAAAGCAAACTGGGGCGATGAAGATCTTTTGGTCAAGAATATTTATGACGTTCGGTTGAATGAACTTCCCAGCATTGCATCACTGGCATGGGGTTCATTCCCGTGCCAAGATCTTTCACTTGCTGGAGTGGGCGTAGGCCTGGACGGGGAAAGATCTGGCGCATTTTGGGGTTTCTGGAAACTAATTTGCGATCTCGATGCTGAAGGCCGGAAACCCCCGCTTGTTGTGTTGGAAAACGTGTTCGGTGCTCTAACTTCACGGGACGGAAAAGACTTCGAACTGATTGCTGAAGCCATTGCAGTGCAAGGGTATCTGGTGGGAGCAATGTTGATTGACGCCGTCCATTTTGTGCCTCAGTCACGGCCGCGCTTGTTCATTGTGGGGGTTGATTCAAGTTTAAATCTGCCAAAGCAATCTCACACCAACACACCAAACCCAGCATGGCATCCGGACGCAATGGTAAGAGCGCACAACCGTTCGAGTCGGCAAGTCAAAGCTGCTTGGCGCTGGTGGTCGGTGCCACATAACGATGCATCACTGCTTACGCTTGATAGCTTAGTTGAATCAGACCCCAAAGGAGTGGAATGGCATTCCGAAGCTGAAACTAACAAGCTCCTCCAAATGATGGCACCACTGCATCGTAGAAAGGTGCTCATGGCCCAAAAGTCCGGATCCGTCCAAGTCGGGACTATTTACAAGCGTACGCGCAACGGGGTTCAAAGAGCGGAGGTCCGCTTTGATGGGGTAGCTGGATGCTTGCGAACCCCTGGCGGCGGGTCTAGCAGGCAAACCATCATGGTAGTCAAAGGCGCAAAGATAAAGAGCAGGTTGATTTCTCCACGAGAAGCCGCGCGTTTGATGGGCCTACCCGATAGCTACAAGCTCCCTGAAAAGTACAACGAGGCATATCACCTTATGGGTGACGGAGTGGTAGTTCCGGTGGTGTCGCA
Source organism: Polaromonas sp. (assembly GCA_031431335.1). GTDB lineage: Bacteria > Pseudomonadota > Gammaproteobacteria > Burkholderiales > Burkholderiaceae_C > JAAFIP01. Next base: position 5,484 of record JANPDG010000195.1, read on the forward strand.
CTTGAACAAACATCTTTTGTTGCCCATTGCTAACCTTAACCGTATGGCCACGGACCGACGCCATTTCAATGCCCGTGCGGCTTGAGTACACGAAAGCGATGCCCTGCAAGGATATCGACCGTCGTATAAATGCGTCTGTCAGAAATTTTGTATGTGTGGCACACCATTCCACAAAAGAAAACATGACCTTGCAGTAACGCTCTTGTATTGACGCCAGAAATAGCGCCATTGCGTCAAGGTCAATCAAAGAGGCCTGGTGGCCGGCGTTATCCGCTTGCAAGAGCCCACCGCGCCACCCAGAACCCGGCGCTACCTGCCGCACTGGGCCTGAATTTGCTTGCTGGGTGTTTAATGAAATCAGGCCATTGGCGCACCAAATCAAGAAAAGTCCATATAAATCAATAGGTTGTAAATTTTAATTTACTTGCTGGGCATTTGATGGAGCCGTATGGTCATCAAGGGGGCCAGGCTCGATTTACCAACAACTAATCAAAACAAAAGGCACCCACATGCATGAAATTATCTGCCCCCACTGCAACAAAGCATTCAAAATCGACGAGGCGGGGTATGCGGATATCCTGAAACAAGTGCGCGATGGCGCGTTCGAGCAGCAGTTGCACGAACGCCTTGAATTGGCCGAGCAAGACAAACGCAATGCTGTCGAACTTGCCCAGGCCCAGGTGGCCAGCGCCATGCAGAAGACTGCGGTAGCCAAGGATTCCGAAATCCAGGCACTCAGGGCCAAGCTGGATGCCGGTGAGGTGGCGCGCAAGCTGGCCGTGACCGAGGCCCTGAGTGCTGTACACAAAGAGCGTGACGCGCTGGCGAACGAACTTGCGCAGGCTAAGCGCGACAGGCAAGCTGCCGCAGAGCTAGCTGATGCCAAGCTGGTAAGCGGGCTACAAAATGCCGCTGCAACCAAGGACGCGGAAATTCAGGGTCTAAAGGCCAAACTGGACGCCACGGGTGTTGTACAAAAGCTCGCGATTACCGAGGCGGTTGGCGTGGTTGAGAGGGAACGCGACGCGCTGAAAAACGGCCTGGCGCGGGCTGAGCTTGAGAAACAACTCGCAGAGAAGTCGCTCAAAGACAAGTTTGAGACGCAGATTAAAGATCGCGATGACGCGATAGAGCGCCTGCGCGACATGAAGGCGCGCCTGTCCACCAAGATGGTGGGCGAAACGCTGGAGCAGCACTGCGAGACGGAGTTCAACCGCATTCGCGCGACAGCGTTTCCCAGGGCCTATTTTGAGAAAGACAATGACGCGCGGACGGGCAGCAAGGGGGACTACATTTTTCGTGACTTGGACGAAGCGGGCACGGAGATCGTCTCGATCATGTTCGAGATGAAGAACGAAAACGACCGTATCCTTTCGAGCAACACGACAAAGAACAAAAACGAGGATTTTCTGAAGGAGCTGGATAAAGATCGCCTTGAGAAGGGGTGCGAGTATGCCGTGCTGGTCTCTCTGCTGGAGCCGGACAGTGAGCTGTACAACACCGGGATTATTGACGTGTTCCACCGCTACCCAAAGATGTACATCGTTCGCCCACAGTTCTTTATTCCCATCATCACGCTGCTGAGGAATGCGGCGATGAACTCGCTCAAGTACAAATCAGAGCTCGCGCTAGTGAGGGCGCAGAACATTGATATCACCAACTTCGAGAACAACCTCGAAACATTCAAGACGGCATTTGCGCGAAACTACGACCTCGCATCCAGTAGCTTCAAAAAGGCAATCGATGAGATCGATAAATCTATCGACCACCTGCAGAAAACGAAGGACGCTTTGCTTGGCACAGATCGAAACCTTCGTCTTGCGAACGATAAGGCACAAGACGTAACGATCAAGAAGCTGACGAGGGGCAACCCGACGATGGCGGCAAAATTCTCCGAATTAAAGACTTCTGGTTCGCTTGAGGCTGAATGAATTTGAAATTTCGCAGCTATTCAGATCCGTCGGGCTGGCGCGATGGCCCGACGGGCAAAATCTACCTGGCGTATCTGCGCGACCCAGATGGCAACAAGATCTGCGCGTTGCATCGGCCTGCTAAGTAAAGCCTAGTGCGCTGCGGTTACCGGGGCCGCACTACACACCCTGCCATAGCAACGACACCGGTCCTGCGTGCAGCTTTTCGTCAAATGGTGTGATGCGGTCGTGGTCGTGCAGCACCAGGCCTTGCACAAACTTATCGCCAACGGCGGCTTGCAGTTGACGCAGGCCGCGTAGGTCATTGGTGCGCACGGTGGCCGAGGCTTTGACTTTGATGCCGATCACGCGCCCGCGCCGGTCTTCAATGACCAAGTCCACCCCGTCTTGCTCTTTGGTGCGAAAGTGTGATATGCGAAAGCGCTTGTCTGACCAGGTGGCGAGCTTGAGCACTTCGGACACCACAAAGTTCTCTAGTAGCGGGCCCCACGGGGTGCGTTCGCCATGACTGACGGTATAGCGGTCTTTTTGTAGTTGGGCGGGCGACACATCGCGCAGCGCCGCTAACAAACCAGTGTCCAGAAAATGCAGCTTGGGCGTTTTGGTAAGGCGGCTGACTGCATTGCTAGACCAGGGCGGTAGCATGCGCGTTAAGAAGAGCCGCTCTAATATGCCTACATATTTCTGTGCTGTGGGTACCGTAAGGCCGAGCGCAGCGCCGTAGCTGCTGTGGTTGACGAGCTGCCCGGCGTGCGCTGCCAGCATGTCCAGCAGGCGCGGCATGCGGCCGAGTTGGTCAATGTTGGCGATATCGCGTACATCGCGGTCAAGGATGAGGGCGACGTAGTCTTGTAGCCAGGTTTGGCGACGGCTGGCGCTGGTGCGGCGCAGGGCCTCGGGGTAGCCGCCTTTGAGCACGATGTCCATCAGTGCGTCGCCCACCACGGGGTTGGTCACGGCTGACAGGCCGCTGCCGTCAAAGAGCCGCTCGAGCAGGTCGCCCGGTGTGCCCGCCAGCTCGGCTTGGGCAAAGGGCAGCAGGGTGATGACTTCAAGCCGCCCTGCCAACGAGTCTGCCACAAGGGGCATAGCCATGAGGTTGGTGGAACCGGTCAGCAAAAAGCGGCCCGGTGCCTGGTCTTTGTCCACGCTTTCTTTGATGGCCAGCAGCAGGTCGGGCGCGCGCTGCACTTCGTCGATGACGGCTTGCTTTAAGCCACGCACAAAACCCGCAGGATCTGACCGTGCAGCAGCTAGCGTGGCGGGGTCGTCCAGGGTGATGTAGGGGCGGTCGCTGTTGGCATACAGCTTGGCCAAAGTGGTCTTGCCTGCCTGCCGTGGGCCCACTACCAGCACCACACGCGTGTCGTGCAAAGCGGTGGCAATTTTGCTTTGCACATGGCGGGCGATAGCTGGGCTGGCGGATGGTGGGCTAGCAGGGGTCATGGCGCAAAATGGATGACTAAAAGCATTGACTGATTGTAATTTAAATATTGACTAATTTAAAATATAAGTGCGTCTATATTAAATTTTACATATGGCCGCATAGCCATCCCGCGTATTGCCTTGAGTTCGGCTTTGCCTTGCAGCGCGGCCACGGTGCGTGCGTTGCCGCGCAGGTTGCGCACATGGGATGTTGTAGCGGGTTGCTGGCATAATTACTGTGCATTTAGACAGCACAATTACTCGCATAAGCTGAGTTGAAATCAAACCCGCGCAAAGCGCACCCGTATGACCATTAAGCCATCCGTCCATCCTGAAGAGCCTTTGCCAGCCTTGCAAAGTATAGGGCTGGTTATCACTGTGCTGCGCGGGCAGCGGGTGATTTTTGATGCGGAGTTGGCGGCGCAGCATGACAGCTTTAGCCACACCACCCGCACGCAGCTAAAGCAAGTGTTTAACGCGCTACGCCAGCTGATGGTGCCGCCCGATCCACCCAAGCGGTCTATTGGGTTTGTGACGCCGCAGGACAAATCAAATTAGTATGCCCACAGCTCCAATCACCCTAGACGCTTTGCGCCGCTACGCCGTGGCCCGCACGCTGTTCACGCCCACCACGTTGCCTGCAGCCATTAAGCGCTTGGGCTTTGTGCAGGCCGACCCGATTCGCGCGCCTGCGCGGGCGCAGGACCTGACTTTGCGGCACCGGGTGAAGGGCTATTGCGCGGGGGACTTGGAGCGGCGCTATGCGGGGCTAGGCATAGAAGAAGACTTTTTTGTGAACTACGGCTTTGTGCCGCGCGCTACCCAGGCGCTCATGCACCCGCGCACGCCGCGTGTGGCCTGGCCCCCGGCGCGGGTGGCGCAGGCGCAGGCAGTGCTGGCGTATGTGAAAGAGCGCAGCCATGGCGCTGGCGGCGTGCACCCGCGTGAGGTGGACGCGCATTTTGCCCATGGCCAGGCGACCAACTGGTTTGGCGGCACGTCTAGCGCCAGCACGCAGCTGCTAGACGCGATGCACTACCGGGGCATGCTGCGTATTGCCGGGCGAGTGAATGGGGTGCGCACGTATGCCGTGTCGCTGTCTGCGGCTGCAGCATTGGACGCTGCGCAAGCCATGGACGCTTTGATCGATGTGATTGTGCGCAAATATGCGCCGCTGCCCGAGCGCTCGCTGTCTGACCTGGTGCGCCTGCTGCGCGGCGGCGTGCCGCAGTGGGACACCCAGCGCGCCACTGCTTTGGCCCGCGCCAAGCAGCGGCTGGGCAGCGCCGTGCTGGGCGGCATCACCTGGTATTGGCCTCGCGGCGAGTCGCCCACCGCAGCGCGCTATACAACCCAAGACGACCAGCCCGACAGCGTGCGCCTGCTGGCCCCGTTTGACCCACTGGTGTGGGACCGCCGCCGCTTTGAGCTGCTGTGGGGCTGGGCGTATCGGTTTGAGGCTTACACGCCCGCCCACAAGCGCGTGCGTGGCTACTACGCGCTACCCTTGCTGTGGCGCGACCAAGTAGTAGGGTGGGGCAACTTGGCCGTTGCAGACGGCGCGCTAACCGCTGAGCTGGGCTACACAGCTGGCAAGCCGCCGCGTGACAAAACTTTTAAGCAGGCGCTGGACGATGAGCTGGCGCGGATGCGCGTGTTTTTAGGCTGCAGTTAGCGTGG
>JANPDG010000196.1:0-4893 GCA_031431335.1 Polaromonas sp.
GGCACATGCACGCGCAGCGTGCATGGCGGGCGACTACACGTTTGCTGAATATCCGCTGAATGAATTTCCTGCGCATGAGTTGAGCCATGCCTTGGCTTTTGTGCGCGATGAAAGCAGTTGGAGCGCGTTGCTGCCCGCAAAGCCCATCACAGCAGATGCTGATCGGTATCTCTTGGTGAGTTTTCACTTTGCGCCCGATATTGCCAACAGTGGCTTTGTGGGCTGGCTGGCGACGCAGTTCAAGCAGCAACTGGGCACAGGTGTGTTTGTGGTGTGTGGTCAAAATTCGCGCGATGGGGGGGTGTATGACTACTGGGGAATTCCACGAAGTGTGGCTGCGCAGGCGCTTGAGTTATTGACCGCATTGGGCGCGCGCATCAAAGCGCAGGAGGCATCTTGATGAAAGTGTCGATTGCACAAGCACTAAAAATTTAGTGACGTGAGTGGCGTTTTATGAACAACAAGGCGGAGAGTAAACAATGACAACGAACTGGAAACTGGCGCGGCGTGCCGAGAAGATGAATCCTTCGATAATTCGAGAGATTTTGAAGGTGACGGAAAAGCCCGGCATCATCAGCTTTGCTGGTGGCTTGCCTTCACCCAAGACATTCCCCATCGCCGAATTTGCCGCAGCGTGCGCTAAGGTTTTGAAAGACGATGGCCCTGCAGCGTTGCAATATGCTGCTAGTGAGGGCTTTCCTGCGCTGCGCGAATGGGTGGCTCAATCCCTGCCTTGGGACGTTGATCCTGCGCAGGTGCTGATCACCACAGGCAGCCAGCAGGCGCTGGATTTGATTGCCAAAATCCTGATTGACAAAAGCTCGCGTGTGCTGGTAGAAACTCCGACCTACCTTGGCGCGCTACAAGCCTTCACGCCGATGGAGCCAGAGTTTGTCAGTGTGGGCAGCGATGCAGAGGGCATTGATGTTGCCGACTTGGCTACCAAGGCTGCAGGCACACGGTTTTTGTATGTGCTGCCCAATTTTCAAAACCCCACAGGCAACAGTATGTCAGAGGCGCGGCGTGCTGCGCTCAGCGCCGAGGCTTCGCGCCTAGGCCTGCCGATAGTAGAAGACAACCCGTATGGCGACCTGTGGTTTGACGCACCACCGCCCGCACCGCTTGCCGCACGCAACCCCGAAGGATGTATCTACATGGGCAGCTTCAGCAAAACACTGGCACCGGGCTTGCGCTTAGGCTATTTGGTAGCGCCCAAAGCGCTGTACCCCAAGCTATTGCAAGCCAAGCAAGCCGCTGACCTGCACACCCCCAGCTTTAACCAACGCATGGTCGCCGAAGTATTAAAAGACGGTTTTATCGACCGCCATGTGCCCACCATCCGCGCGCTGTACAAAGCGCAGTGCCACGCCATGTTGGCTGCGCTCGATAAGCACCTGTCTGGCATAGGGATCGAATGGAACAAGCCTGATGGTGGTATGTTTTTATGGGTCAAACTGCCTCAAGGCATGAGCGCTGTGGATTTGCTGCCTAAAGCGGTTGCGCGCAATGTGGCTTATGTTCCTGGCGCGGCGTTTTACAGCGGCAGCCCACAGCACAACACACTGCGGTTGTCGTTCGTCACTGCCAGCGTAGAGCAGATCAATGAAGGTATCGCGGCATTGGCGCAGGTGCTTAAAGCGAACTTACCCAAGCCATAACTGGATCATCACCATGTCACAACGCTCGTTCAAACAAGTCGATGTTTTCACCGACCGTGCATATTACGGCAACCCTTTAGCTGTCGTGCTCGACGGTACGGGTCTGAGTACCGCTGAGATGCAGCACTTTACCAACTGGACTAATTTATCCGAGTGCACATTCTTACTGCCACCCACGCATACCGAGGCGGACTACCAAGTGCGCATCTTCTGCCCGGGCCGTGAGCTGCCGTTTGCAGGACACCCTACTTTGGGCACTTGTCATGCGTGGTTACAAAGCGGCGGTCAGCCCAAGGCCGAACATATCGTGCAAGAGTGCGGCGTGGGACTGGTGAAAATCAAGCGCGATGTGGCCTCAGGGCGCTTGGCTTTTGCAGCGCCTCCTTTGATCAAAAGCGGCCCACTAGACGATACAGATGTAGCGCTGATTGCACGCGGCTTGAGAATTGAGCGCAGTGACATCGTGGCACATGCTTGGTGCGACAACGGGCCTAACTGGCGTGGGGTGATGTTGCGCAGCGCTGAGCAAGTGTTGGCGCTTAAGCCTGATTCGATAATATTGGCTGGTTTAGATATTGGCGTCGTAGGCCCGCGCGGCAAAGTAGGCGTGGTGGGTGCGCAAACTATTGGTGACGACACACAGTTTGAAGTACGCGCTTTCTTCCCAGGCAACAATGGCATGGCTGAAGACCCTGTGACTGGCAGCTTGAACGCAGGCATCGCGCAGTGGCTCATTGGTGCAGGCTTGGCACCCAGCCACTACATCGCCGCGCAGGGCACAGCCATGGAGCGCGCGGGGCGTGTGTATGTAGAGCAACAAGGCGATGACATTTGGATTGGTGGTGCGTCGGTGACCTGCATTGACGGCAAGGTGAGCTTATGAAATCTCAAATTGACCATGTGGTGATTGTTGCCCACAACCTTGGCCAAGGCGTTGCTTGGTGCGAAGCCGTGCTGGGCATCACACCGGGCCCTGGTGGTGAACACAAACTGTTTGGCACCCACAACCGTCTCTTTAAAATTGCTACGCCTGCATATCCACTGGCCTATTGCGAAATAATTGCTATTAATAGTGCAGCTAGCTATTCAATATCCGCGTCGGAAAAACGCTGGTTTGATATGGATAATACTGAATTGCAAGATGCTGTGGCAGTTGAACCGCGTTTGGTGCACTTTGTGGCCAATACGCCCGATGTACAAGCCGCCACGGCAGCATTAAGCGCTTTGAACATTGACCGTGGCCCTGCGCTAGAGGCCAGCCGCCATTCGCGCAAAGGCCTATTGCAATGGCAAATTACCGTGCGCCCCGATGGTCAACGGTTGTTCAACGGCATGCTGCCCACCATCATCCAGTGGGGCAAGCCCGGCGCTGCCGAGCCCCTGCGCCTGCACCCACGCAACAGCCTGCCGCGCTCGGGCGTGACGCTGCAGAGCATCACAGCAAGCCATCCCGAGGCCGATGCCTTGCAAGCCGCTCATGCTGCGGTAGGGCTGCAAGGCGTTGCAGTGCAACCTGGCGCGGCCAATCTGAAGGTCACGCTGCAAACGCCCAAGGGCTTAGTGACCCTCGAATCCAAAGGACTTTGAATGTTTACACTCGACCAAATACAAGCCGCCGCACAGGTGGTGTACCAAAATTTTCAGGCTACACCGCAATACCGCTGGGGACTGCTGAGCGAGCGCTTGGGCACTGACTGCTGGGTCAAGCATGAAAACCATACGCCTGTGGGCGCTTTCAAAATTCGCGGTGGGCTCACGTATTTTGACAAACTGAAAAAATCTAACGCGCTGCCTAAAGAGGTGATTAGCGCCACGCGCGGAAACCACGGCCAAAGCATGGGCTGGGCGGCACGCACACACGGCGTGGCTTGCACTATTGTCGTACCCTTGGGTAACAGCAGAGAGAAAAACGCTGCCATGCGCGCACTGGGCGTTACTTTGATTGAGCATGGCAGCGAGTTTCAAGAAGCGCGTGAACACGCTATGCGATTAGCCATAGAGCGCGGTGCCCATATGGTGCCCAGCTTTCACCTTGACCTGGTGTTGGGTGTTAGCACCTATTGGTTAGAGTTTTTTAAGGCCGTGCCCAATATGGACGTGGTCTATGTACCGATTGGCATGGGTTCAGGCGCAGCCAGCGCCATTGCGGCCAAGCTGGCTTTGAACCACACGGTCAAGATTGTCGGCGTGGTGAGTAGCCATGCCACCAGCTATGCCGACTCCATAGCAGCAGGCCGCGTAGTAGAAGCAGCAGTGACCACGCAGTTGGCCGACGGCATGGCGTGTCGCATCGCTGACCAAGCCGCGCTAGATGTTTTGATACCGCACATAGACCATATCGTCAAAGTCACTGACCTTGAAGTAGCCGCCGCCATGCGCGCGATCTACACCGATACCCACAACGTAGCCGAAGGCGCGGGCGCTGCATCGTTCGCAGCAGCTATGCAAGAGCGTGCGCTACTCAAAGGCTTGGTGGTGGGCACCACGCTGTGCGGTGGCAATGTGGATGCAGATGTGTTTGCCAAGGTGCTCACAGGCTAAGAGATAAGCCGCAGGTCAGTCATGGCTCCAGCCTGTCATTTGAACTAAGCGCTCCAAAGCGAATGCGCCCAACACTGAGTTGCCTTTGGCATCCAGCTCTGGGCCCCACACCGCTATGGTACCCACACTTGGCACGATAGCGACAATACCGCCGCCTACGCCTGTTTTAACTGGCAAACCAATACGGTAGGCAAAGTCGCCTGCTGCATCGTACGCGCCGCAGGTCAGCAGCAGTGCGTTAACACGGCGCGCGGCATCTGCGCTTAAAAACTGCTCCGGGCTATGGCCTTGTGCAGCGACTGCCGCGCTGCCAATATCTAAACCTCCGTTGGCTAAAAACATACTCGCTTGGGCTAGCTGGCTGCAGCTCATCTCAATAGCGCATTGGCGGCAGTAGTTGTCCAGCACCAGTTCAGGCTCATTGACAAAGTTACCGTAGCTCTTCATAAAGTAGGCCAGTGCCATGTTACGGTGTGCAGTGTCACGCTCAGACTTGGCAGTTTGCATGTCCCAGTTTAAGTCTGGACAGTCAGTCAGCTTGCGCAGCGCACCTAAGAGCGCAATGTCCAGGTGCGCATAGCGCGTGGTCAATATGTCGGTAATGACCAACGCGCCTGCATTGATAAACGGATTGCGTGGAATGCCCTTTTCGGTCTCTAGCTGCACCATCGAATTAAACGCTGCACCAGACGGC
>JANPDG010000197.1:0-1818 GCA_031431335.1 Polaromonas sp.
CAGCGTGGTGTTTGGCGCAGGCGACAAGTTGCTCAATGTGTTTGCCAGCTTGCAGCGCTTAGCGCCGCTGGTGCCATTAGCAGGCGCTGACACCCAGTTTCAACCCGTCTGGGTAGAAGATGTGGCGCAGGCGGTGGTGGCGTTAACAGCCACTAAATACTATATAAATAATAGCGAACTATCCAATATCCACGTCGAAAAAGTGCCAAAAAACTCACCTAATCTGCCTATCTGGGAAGCCTGCGGCCCCCAGGTGCTGACGCTGCGCGACCTGTTTGCCATAGCGGGGCGCAGCGCGGGGTGCCAGCGCCCGATCGTGCCGCTGCCCATGCCGCTGGCCAAGGCGCAGGCCTGGGTGATGGAGCATTTGCCCGGCGAGCCTTTGATGAGCCGCGACAACCTGGCCTCGATGCAGCAGCCCAGTATTGCCAGCGGCCAGCACGCTGGCTTGGCTGACTTGGGCATCACTGTCAGCAGCCTGCACGCGATAGCGCCCACCTACATCAGCGCGACGCGCACGATGGACGCTTACCGCCGTAACCACAGTTAGACCGTTTTAAGCTGCGGTCGGTCGGTTTGCAGTCAGGGCGTTGTTGCACAGCATGCGGCGTAACGCCTGTTTTTTAGCATCAATCGCGCACAGCGCCTGTGGCAAGATGCGTTTTTAGCAACTTTATCTTTGCAGGAAAGCAGTATGCAGCTCTATATTGGCAACAAAAACTACTCTTCTTGGTCCATGCGCCCCTGGGTGCTGCTGACCAACGCGGGTATTGCGTTTGACGAAGTGCTGTTGCACTTTGACTCGTTTGCAGCAGGCTCTGCGTTTCGCGCTGCCATTGACAAAATAAGCCCCACTGGCAAGGTGCCTTGCCTGCTGGACGATGGTTTGGTGGTGTGGGACACGCTGGCGATTGCCGAGTATGTGGCCGAAAAATACCCTGAGAAAAAGCTTTGGCCTGCCTCAGTACAAGACCGCGCCCGCGCCCGCAGTATCTGCGCCGAAATGCACAGCGGCTTTACCGCCCTGCGTGGCGCCTGCATGATGAATATTGAAGCCAGCCTGCCCGAAGTAGGCGCGCTGGTGCTGCGCGACAAACCTACCGTACGCGCCGATGTTGCGCGCATCGAAGCCATTTTTACCCAGCTGCTAGCGCAGCACGGTGGGCCCTATCTCTTTGGCAAACAGTTCACTATCGCCGATGCCTATTTCGCACCTGTGTGCATGCGCTTTAAAACTTACGCACTGAGCCAAAACACCTTTGTGAACGCTTATGTCGAACACCTGCGCGCCGCGCCCGGCGTGGCGCAGTGGATTGCAGCGGCGCTGGTGGAAGATGATTTCAGAGATTTTGAAGAACCTTACCGTTTGAAAAGATAGCCCCGCCGCCTACGAGGTCTACCGCCGTGATTCTTTCAATGACCCAGCCTGCCAGGCTGCCTTTCGCTACGCTGAAGAAACGCAGTGCATCGTGCGCTACGAACGCAGTTTTTTTAGGCCTCTGTTCAGTTAAAAATCCTACAGGAGTTTGATATGCCCATCACCACCATCGAGGTGTAGTAATGGCGATGACGCGCAAGGGTTACAAACCCGTCATCAAATGCACCGCACCTGAGAAGGTGAAAAACGCCAGCGCGGTAGACACCAAAATAATCCGCGCAATACGCCCATTGTTAGCACCAAACTTCTCAGCCAGTAGCGATACGTTAGACGCGCTGGGCAGCGCAGCCACTAGCACCATCACAGTTAAGCTAAAGCGCTCTAGCGGCACGCCCAGCGATATGGCCGAGCTGCCCACCAGCAGTACCAGCAGCGGGTGC
>JANPDG010000198.1:0-2044 GCA_031431335.1 Polaromonas sp.
CAGCGTGGTGTTTGGCGCAGGCGACAAGTTGCTCAATGTGTTTGCCAGCTTGCAGCGCTTAGCGCCGCTGGTGCCATTAGCAGGCGCTGACACCCAGTTTCAACCCGTCTGGGTAGAAGATGTGGCGCAGGCGGTGGTGGCACTAACAGCAAATAAATACTATAAATATAATAGCAAACTATCCAATATCCACGTCGGAAAACTGCCAAAAAACTCACCTAATCTGCCTATCTGGGAAGCCTGTGGCCCCCAGGTGGTGACGCTGCGCGACCTGTTTGCCATAGCGGGGCGTAGCGCAGGGTGCCAGCGCCCGATCGTGCCGCTGCCCATGCCGCTGGCCAAGATGCAGGCTTGGGTGATGGAGCATTTGCCCGGCGAGCCATTGATGAGCCGCGACAACCTGGCCTCGATGCAGCAGCCCAGTATTGCCAGCGGCCAGCACGCTGGCTTGGCTGATTTGGGCATCACTGTCAGCAGCCTGCACGCGATAGCGCCCACCTACATCAGCGCGGCGCGCACGATGGACGCATACCGCCGTAGCCACAGTTAGACAGTTTTAGGCTGCTTTGGGCTGCATCTGATCTGCGGTCGATCTCCGGTTGGTTTGTAACGGGTTTGTGATCAGGGCGTTGTTGCAGGGCATGCAGCATAACGCCTATTTTTTAGCATTAATCGCGCGCAGCGCCTGTGGCAAGATGCTTTTTTAGCAACTTCTGCTGAATTTTCCTTTACAGGATCGCAACATGCAGCTTTATATTGGCAACAAAAACTACTCTTCTTGGTCCATGCGCCCCTGGGTGCTGCTCACCAACGCGGGCATTGCGTTTGACGAAGTGCTGTTGCACTTTGACTCGTTTGTAGCAGGCTCTGCGTTTCGCACTGCCATTGACAAAATCAGCCCCACTGGCAAGGTACCTTGCCTGCTGGACGATGGTTTGGTGGTGTGGGACACGCTGGCTATTGCCGAGTATGTGGCCGAAAAATACCCTGAGAAAAATCTCTGGCCTGCCTCAGTGCAAGACCGCGCCCGCGCCCGCAGTATCTGCGCCGAAATGCACAGCGGCTTTACCGCCCTGCGCGGCGCCTGCATGATGAATATTGAAGCCAGACTGCCCGAAGTAGGCGCGCTGGTGCTGCGCGACAAGCCGGGTGTCCGCGCCGATGTTGCGCGCATCGAAGCCATTTTTACCCAGCTGCTAACGCAGCACGGCGGGCCCTATCTCTTTGGCAAACAGTTCACTATCGCCGATGCCTATTTTGCACCCGTGTGCATGCGCTTTAAAACTTACGCGCTGAGCCAAAACACCTTTGTAAACGCTTATGTCGAACACCTGCGCGCCGCGCCCGGCGTGGCGCAGTGGATTGCAGCAGCGCTGGTGGAAGATGATTTCAGAGATTTTGAAGAACCTTACCGTTTGAAAAGATAGCCCCATGGTCACCATCTACCTGCGCTACGTTCTTAACACCGCAAAACTCAAAGAATTTGAGCACTACGGCAAACTGTGGATTGCGTTGGTCGAAAAGTTTGGTGGTCAGCACCACGGTTACTTTATGCCCAGTGAAGGCGCTAACAACATTGCGCTAGCCTTGTTCACCTTCGACAGCCTAGCCGCCTACGCGGTCTACCGCCGTGATTCTTTCAATGACCCAGCCTGCCAGGCTGCCTTTCGCTACGCCGAGGAAACGCAGTGCATCGTGAGCTACGAGCGCAGTTTTTTTAGACCTGTGTTCAGTTAAAAATCCTGCAGGAGTTTGATATGCCCATCACCGCCATCGACTGGTAGGAATGGCGATGACGCGCAAGGGTTACAAACCCGTCATCAAATGCACCGCGCCCGAGAAGGTGAAAAACGCCAGTGCGGTGGACACCAAAATAATCCGCGCAATACGCCCATTGTTAGCGCCAAACTTCTCAGCCAGTAGCGATACGTTAGACGCGCTGGGCAGCGCAGCCACTAGCACCATCACAGTTAAGCTAAAGCGCTCTAGCGGCACGCCCAGCGATATGGCCGAGCTGCCCACCAGCAGTACCAGCAGCGGGTGC
>JANPDG010000199.1:0-30167 GCA_031431335.1 Polaromonas sp.
AACAGCCCGCCTGACGTCCTCCATATTGCTGGCGCCAGTAGCCAATAAAACTGGTTTATTGCGTTTGGCAACGTATGATATGAATTCAACCCAAGTAATATCTCCCGAACCAATCTTGTATGCAGGTAAATGCTCATCTAATTTATCGACCACATCAAAATCATAAGGTGTTGTCAGAAAATCTACTCCTGCTGCTGCTGCTGTTTCTATTAACTCACTAGTCCAACTTATATCGCACTCATATTGTTTGTAAATGTCGAACACAGACTTCTTCCAACCAACTTGGTGCGCTTTTTTACTACCAAGTTCCTGAAATCCATAGTCGCTAACAATTTTTTCAGCGGTGAAATGTTGAAATTTCACTGCGTCAGCTCCAGATTTTTTGGCAAGCCAAATTAATTCTTTTGCCCTTTCGAGCTTCCCATCATGATTAGCCGCTATGTCCGCAATGAAATAGCTAGGCTGAGTAAATGAGATCTCGCGGTCTCGAATAAAAAATTTTGAGTCAAATCTCATTTAAATTCCTCATATTCGTATGCAATAGATTGTACAACCGCATCTAAAGTAGGAAGTTTATAGCCCAGGATTGACTCGCCGCATGAGACATCCAACCCTAAACTCTCGGCCCTAGTAATGCCTGCGTTTGACTTTACCGTACCACTAATGCAATTCGAAATATCTAGTCTAAGTCGAGAAGATAACAATTGAATAAATTCCATCTTGCTGGAACACTCACTCGAAGCCACATTTAAAAGCCCTGCTGAGTCCACTTTTATGAGGTCAAAGACCGCCTTTGAGAAAGTTTTCACATCAATACTTGATGTGAAAAAGTCATTGAACATTGTGATCCTATTATTGGCAGCCAATTCCCTGATGACCCATTCTGCAAACGTAGGCTGTTCGTTCCAATTACGAAAACCAACAATATTTGTTCTCAGCACTAAGCTACTTGGATTGGTTAATGCAAAACATTCCCCAGCATATTTTGTTCGCGCATATTCGTTCAATAATACAATGTTTGTTTTTTCATTATGCAACAACTTTGCATCTCCACTGTAGTAGTGATCAGTAGATATTTGACACAGCTTAATATCTTCAGTCTGACAGAATGATGATAAATGCCCCACTAGTGCTGCATTAACTATGTATGCTTCACCAGGATTTTTTTCGCAACGATCAAGATTAATCATTGCAACTGCATTGATCACGCATCGAGGGCGCACTTTTCTTAAGTAACTTAAAAGTTCTTTAGTGTTTGACACATCCAAATTGCAATCGGCATTTCTTCTAGCTACAGTAATAACTGTTAATCCACGTTTTTTAGCCTCTTTAACTAAAGCTAACCCAGCCAAACCTGTACCGCCAAGGATTACAGCAAAAACATCTGATCGGATATCTTGAGCGTTTGACAATTTAATTTTTGAGTTTCTAGTTGAAATCTAATGAGATATGTATGTGAAAAGTATCCTCATATCTGCCCTATCTTGCAGTGATTAGCTATGATCCAATTCTGAAGCTGCTTAACCGACATCCACTCTTTATTATTGTCGCTGGCATAAATAAAGTCTTCAGCGACTTGTTTTCCGTCCTTGATGCGCGCAGGATCTTTACTCCAATTATTTATAACCGGAAGAATCTTGAAATGTTGGGCATATTCATACGTGTAGAGTGCGTCTTCTGCACTGATCATTTGCTCGTGCAGTTTTTCGCCAGGACGTATGCCAACTATTTCATGTTTAGCACCAGGTACAGTGGCAAGTGCCACATCCGTTATCTTCATAGAAGGTATTTTTTTGACGTAAATCTCGCCTCCTAGCATGTCTTCAAAAGCATGCCATACCAGCTCTACCCCTTCCTCTAGCGAAATCATAAAACGAGTCATGCGCTCATCAGTGATAGGCAGTACGCCCTTGTCTTTAATGGACAAAAAGAAAGGTATCACCGAGCCACGTGAGCCCATTACGTTACCGTAGCGAACAACCCCGAACCGCGTATCATGCCCACCCGCATAGGAATTGCCTGCAACAAACAGCTTGTCAGAAGCCAACTTAGTTGCGCCATATAAATTAATAGGGCTGCTGGCCTTATCAGTCGAGAGCGCAACTACACGTTTCACGCCTTTGTCAATGCATGCATCAATCAGATTCATAGCTCCGTTGATATTTGTTTTTACGCACTCAAAAGGGTTGTATTCAGCGGTTGGTACGATTTTTGTTGCTGCTGCGTGAACCACACAATCAACGCCGTCTAAAGCTCTATAAAGTCGGTCACGATCACGTACATCGCCTATAAAAAATCTAACACGCGGGTCACCATGGAATTTCTTAGCCATATCCCATTGCTTCATTTCGTCACGCGAATAAATAATAATTTTCTTAGGGTCGTACTTATCTAGCGTCATTGGCACAAATGTATTGCCGAACGAACCGGTTCCACCTGTAATCAAAATAGTGGCATTTTTAAGCATAGTAGTTTTTGATACTTTTAGATAAGAAAATCACTCAAGACTTACGGCAAGTTTATAACCATGCTGCTGAAGCAAGGCATGCTGTTTAGCTTGTGCCAAGTCAAAGGCTAGCATCTCAGCGCACATAGCCTGAGCTGTAATCTCAGGTACCCAGCCTAACAACTTCTTGGCTTTACCAGGGTCACCTAGCAAGGTTTCGACCTCAGTCGGGCGAAAGTAACGGGGGTCAATTCGTACGATGGGTTTACTGTCCCATAAACCTACTTCGTTCACTCCATTACCTTGCCAATTAATCTTAATACCCAGTTCAGACGCAGTCCATTCAATAAACTGCCGCACACTGTATTGCACCCCAGTAGCAATCACAAAATCGTCAGGCTTGTCTTGCTGCAACATTAGCCACTGCATCCGCACATAGTCTTTGGCATGGCCCCAGTCCCGTAGCGCATCAATGTTGCCCATGTAAAGACAATCTTCTAGTCCTTGGCTGATGTTTGCCAAGCCACGGGTGATTTTTCGGGTAACAAAGGTCTCGCCTCTGCGGGGGCTTTCGTGGTTAAACAAAATACCGTTGCATGCGTAAATTCCATAGGCTTCACGGTAATTGACTGTGATCCAGTAGGCATACATTTTGGCCACTGCATACGGGCTGCGCGGGTAGAAAGGCGTTGTTTCGGTTTGCGGGCTTTCTTGAACCAAGCCATACAGCTCGCTGGTGCTAGCTTGGTAAAAGCGTGTTTTCTTTTCTAAACCCAAGATACGGATTGCTTCAAGCAAGCGCAAGGTTCCCATTGCATCGACATCTGCGGTGTATTCTGGGCTCTCAAAGCTAACAGCCACATGGCTTTGAGCGCCCAAGTTGTAAATCTCATCTGGCTGAGTTTCTTGAACAATTCGTACAATATTGCTTGTGTCAGTTAAGTCGCCGTAATGCAGTTTAAAGTTGCTATTTTCAATATGTGGGTCTTGGTAAATATGGTCTATGCGCTGGGTATTAAACGAGCTTGACCGGCGTTTAATGCCGTGCACTACATAGCCTTTTTCCAATAGAAATTCAGCCAGGTACGAACCATCTTGCCCTGTGATTCCAGTAATCAATGCGGTCTTTTTAGTCATTGTTTTGCTTTAGAAAATCTTGGTACGCGAGTGCCAAACCTTCGACCAGTCCTGTCTTTGGCGACCAGCCCATACTGCTGAGCCTGGAGCTGTCCATTAATTTGCGGGGTGCCCCGTCTGGCTTAGTTTTATCCAGGGTAATACTCCCCTGATAGCCTACTGTTGAGCCGATCAGTTGAGCCAGCTCATAAATAGAAATATCTTTTCCAAAGCCTACATTGATATGGCTTTGCATAGGTTGGGTTACAGCAGTAAGAATTGTCCTGTCTGCATTCATCACACATATGCTGGCTAATGCCATATCTTCAACATATAAAAACTCTCGAAACGCAGTGCCAGTGCCCCAGATACACACCGTCTGTAGACAGCTAGTTTTAGCCTCATGAAATCGCCGTATTAGTCCCGGAATAACATGAGAATTCTCAGGATGATAGTTATCACCGGGTCCATAAAGGTTTGTAGGCATGGCACTACGATAATCCACACCGTGACTAATACCGTATTGCCTGTTGTAGCTTTCGCATAATTTAATACCTGCGATTTTGGCTATGGCGTAAGGCTCGTTTGTGGGCTCCAATACACCCGTGAGCAACTCATCTTCATGCATGGGTTGATTTGCCAATTTAGGGTAGATGCAGCTTGACCCCAAGAACAACAATTTGCGGACGCCCGCCTTCCAGGCCTCGTGAATGATATTGGCTTCGATCATCAGGTTTTCATATATAAACTCTGCGGGATAGGAGTTGTTGGCGTGAATGCCTCCTACCTTGGCAGCCGCGAGATAAACTTGGTCAGGCCGTTCTGTATTAAAAAAATTTCTTACTGCGGATTGATTCGTCAATTCAAGCTCAGTTTTTGTACGAGTTACGATATTTTTGTGTCCTTGCTTTTTCAGCTCGCGAACGATGGCAGAGCCCACCATTCCGCGGTGTCCTGCGACATAAATTTTCAGTGGCTCAATATGATTCATGATTTGGGTACACGTCCATATGCATCTTCAAATCTAACAATGTCATCTTCACCCAAATAACTTCCAGTTTGGACTTCAATAATCTCTAAATTATCGGCACCAAGATTCTCTAAACGATGCTTTTCGCCCAAAGGAATGTAAACAGACTGATTTTCGTTTAGTTCGCTAACGCGCTCACCACAAGTGACTGTAGCAGTGCCTTTGACGACAATCCAATGTTCAGCACGGTGCTGATGTTTTTGCAGACTTAAGCTGGCCCCTGGTTTCACCATAATTCGCTTGACTTTGAATCTGTCTGACTCATCAATACTGTCATACCAACCCCAAGGACGATGCACTTTGCGATGTAAGGCCAGCTCTGGCCTTTTTGACTCTTCAAGCTTGTTCACAAGTAGTTTGACCTGCTGGCTGTTATGTCGATCAGCCACCAAGACCACATCAGCAGTCTCGACGATGACTAAATTTTGCACTCCGACTACGGCCACTAAGCGGTTAGTGGCATGAACAATCGTATTGGCTGTGTCAGCTATCAAAGTATCGCCTTGAGTCACATTACCGCACTCGTCTTTTACCCCGGCTTCCCAAACCGCATCCCATGCGCCTAAATCACTCCAGCCTGCATCGAGAGGAAGCATGCAAATAGGTATTGACGAACCTGGGCACCTCTCCATCACTGCGTAGTCAATCGAGTCGATCGGCACCAAAGAGAATGCCGCCTTATCTGGCCTGATAAATGATCCATCTTGGTAGCGGGCAAGCCAAGCATTTTTGACGCTAAGAGCGATATCTGAGCGAAACTTCTCTAGCGCTTGTAGCCAAACGCTGGCTTTGACCAGCAGCATTCCACTATTCCAGCAATACTCACCGCTTAGCAAATAGGTCATGGCCAATTGGGCTGATGGCTTCTCGGCAAATGCCTCCACTACAAACTCGCCGTGCAGTTTTTCCTCGCCCGTTCGCTTGATGTACCCGTAGCCTGTTTCTGGTTTATCGGGCACCACTCCCAACACGACAATACACCCAGACTCTGCTGCGCCGATAGCTTTATGAAGTGCCCGACTATATGCCTCTTCATCTTTTATAACTTGATCAGAAGGCGTTACGATCAGAATTGAATCACCGTGTCGCTCGCTTACCTGCAGTGCTGCCAAGGTCAATGCAGGCGCGGTGTTTCGAGACTCTGGCTCTAAGATGACAATCGCTTTTGGGGGTTCCACATCGCGAAGTTGGTCCAAAACAAGAAAGCGATGATCTTCATTTGTGACTATTACTGTCTCTAGAGTTTCAACATCTTTACCGCCAAGGCTGTTTAACCTTGCATGAGCATGCTGAAACATGCTGCGCTCACCTGACAGCGCCAAAAACTGCTTAGGAAATCCAGCGCGAGACAAGGGCCAAAGCCGACTCCCCGAACCTCCACACAATATGACAGGTGAAACTCGCTTCATACAGCACCCAAAGTGTGTTTGGAAGCATTCACCTCGGACTGAAGTCGCTCAATCTCCGTCTTCAGTATTTCATACTCTTCCAGCTTACGCTTAAGAAAACTCGCAGTCAACATAGTTTTTTCTGCGATGCCGTCCTGGGTCAAGATGTACATATAGCTCAGCTTATTGTTACTTCGGCTAAAGTTTTGCATTTTAACTAGGCCCTTGCCAACGAGCGCTTGCAGGCAGTAATTCACGCTGCCTAAGCTAATACCCAGCTCATTAGCCAAGTCACGCTGACTTACCTCAGGAGTATTTTGTATACGTCTTAGCATACAAAAATATCTCTCTTCTTGAAGTTGATTTTTCCTTGCTGCGGGTATGTACATACTAGTTTTCGCAATTAATCTGCATCGTCAACATCTTCTATCTGTCAATCATTATATCCAATTGCGTTCAATAATTGAACGCTAACTCACAACTGTCGCTTGACAGACTAAGCTGCTAACTAGCTATGATGAGCCGAATTACTATTAAATGAAGACCCATGCTCAAAATATCGATCATCACAGTGGCTTTTAATAGCGCCAACACCATAGCAGACACTATGAGATCTGTTGCAGGACAAAATTATGGATGTATTGAACACATCATTATTGATGGTGCATCAAATGACAGTACGCTCAGTATCGTCAGCCAGTTTGCAAATAACTCAACAATCGTGCGATCTGAGCCAGATAAAGGTATTTACGATGCAATGAACAAAGGACTGAGCATGGCGTCAGGTGATATTGTTGGATTTCTAAACTCAGACGATGTATTTGCAGAGCCTACGAGTCTTTCCACCATTGCTGGATCACTACTTGCATCTCAAATAGACGCCTGCTATGGAGATTTAATTTATGTGTCGCATAAAAATCCAGCTCGGGTGATCCGCCACTGGAAATCTCGTGTTTACGAAGCCGGTCTGTGCGAAAAAGGTTGGATGCCAGCGCATCCAACCTTTTATGCTCGCAGGTCAGTATATGAAAAATTTGGAGGCTTCGATACTACGTTAAAGCTTCAAGCGGATTTTGAAATGGCATTACGATTACTAGAGGTTTCACAGATCAAAACCACCTACATACCTGAGGTGCTTGTAAGAATGCGCACAGGAGGAGCTAGCAATGTCAGCATAAGAAATATCTTTAGGGGCAACATAGAAGCATCTAAGGCGTGTAGAAAACACGGTCTCCGAGGTGGCGTGTTCTTTATTCTTAGGAAAATAGGATCACGAATACCTCAATATTGGGGCGCTTTTAAGTTCAACTAAACACTAAACCGTTGACTAATATATTGATATTTTATTAATTTAATGTTGCTTCAGAAACTAACCTCTCCTCTTATTGAACTACCCCGTCTTGCTAAACGGGTGATCGTTGTGTTGATGGATATTGCTCTATGCCTATGGTCAGTTTGGGCAGCGTTTTACTTACGCTTAGATCAAACAGCGTTTCCGATCTTAGACCAACACTATGTGTATTGGATTGCACCCGTTTTGGCTGTGCCAATTTTTGCGCGCCTCGGCTTATATCGGGCTATTTTTCGTTACACAGGTATTTTTTCGCTGATTGCTGTTTTAAATGCCGTATTTATCTACGCGATATTATTTTTTAGCTCTCTCCTCATATTGAAATTAGAAGGAGTCCCCAGAAGTCTTGGGCTCATCCAACCCTTAATTATATTTTTATCTGTCGTAGCCAGCAGGGCAGTTGCAAAGTTGTTATTATCAGGATGGCAACTCAAAACCAGATCTACATCAGGTCGTCTTCTAATTTATGGTGCAGGGGAAGCGGGGATACAAACTGCTTTTGCATTGTCCACCAGCCGAAAATTTACCCTGCTTGCTTTTGTTGATGAAGACCCCAGTAAGATCGGCAGAAATATCAATGGCATTGAAGTGATTAGCGCAGTGGATGTGCCTGATGCGATTATTCGCATGGGCATTACTGATATTTTGCTAGCTATGCCCTCTTTGGGCAGGCAAAGACGCAACGAGATAATTAGCAAGTTGCGACAATTTTCTGTTCACGTCCAAACTTTGCCAAGTGTGCTCGATTTGGCATCTGGCAAAGTCACTGTTCAAGATTTTCAAGAATTAGATGCCGAAGACTTGCTCGGCAGAGAGCCAGTTAAACCTAAGTCAGATTTAGTAGCCAGAACTCTCACTCATAAAGTTGTCTTGATCACTGGTGCCGGTGGCAGCATTGGAAGTGAATTGTGCAGGCAAATAGCGTTAGAGCGACCCAATAAATTAATTCTAGTGGAACACAATGAATTTAGCTTGTATACGATCCACCAAGAATTAACCACCATCTGCATTGAAAAAATGCTGAATGTTCAGATCGTACCTTTGCTGGCGAGTATTACCAACTATCACCGATTGATTGAAATTTGCCAAACACACAGACCCCACACTGTTTACCACGCAGCAGCTTACAAACACGTACCTCTAGTAGAAAGTAACCCATCGGAGGGAGTTTTAAATAACGTCTGGGGTACGTTGAACATGGCCCGTGCGGCCATAGAGAGTCAAGTTCAAGATTTTGTTTTAGTCTCTACTGATAAGGCCGTAAGACCGACCAATATCATGGGCGCGACTAAACGTGTAGCGGAGTTGGTGTTACAAGCGCTCAATGCTTCGCAGTCTGTGACCTTCCATAATCCTCTAGGATCAGAGCCGTCTAAAGTAAGCACTGTATTTGCCATGGTTCGGTTTGGAAATGTGCTGGGTAGCAGCGGCAGCGTAGTGCCCTTGTTTAGAAAGCAATTATTGAATGGTGGCCCCTTAACTGTTACGCACGCTGAAGTCACGCGATACTTTATGACTATTCCCGAAGCGGCACAACTGGTGTTACAAGCCGCTGCCATGGCACAAGGAGGCGAAGTATTTGTACTGGATATGGGACAACCAGTCAAAATTCTAGACTTGGCTAAGCGAATGATTGAGCTATCTGGCATGTCACTACGCAACGAACAACAGCCTGCGGGTGATATTGAAATAAAAATTACAGGTTTACGCCCAGGCGAAAAGCTGTATGAAGAATTATTAATTGGTGAAAACCCAGAAGCTACTTCTCATGAACGCATCATGAAAGCTCAAGAAGAGTTCTTAACTTGGGGTGAACTACAGCCGCTGCTACTCAAAATGAACCAAGCTGCAAGCGTAAACAACCCCGAAGCTATTAAAAAAAGTTTGGTTCAACTCGTTCCAGGCTATCAGCCTACAGAACACTAGATGTTTCATAAAAAAAGCCGCTCATAAGTAAGCGGCTTTTTTAATCAAGAGATATCAAGTTTGATCGTCAATTGCTGAACCCGGCGCATTGGTTTTGCATGACTCAATACCGTTATCGCGGGCTTTTTCGCTGGCATACATTTGGCTTTGGGCAATGACTTGGTGGTTGCCTGCTTTGAGCACGAAATACGGTGAACCATCTTTGCCTGTAAGGCTGTCGAATCGCCCTGCTACGATGGCATTTTTCTGCACTGATGCAATACCATTGAGCGCACTGGCTTTGCTTTCGTACATTTCGCTTTGCAAGATAATCTGTCCGTTACCAGCTTGCAGATTGAAGTGGAATTTGTCGTTTTTTGATTTTTTTAACTCAAACTTTCCAGCCATGGCAATATCCTTTGGTTTAGTAAAAAAACAGCACTATTGCTGTGTTGACTTTGTAACCCGAACTGATGCACTTGGCAAGAGGGCTTGGGGGTAATTTGTGGCTAATTGCGCGTTGGCGTCGTTTGCAGCCAGCGCACAAGCGCACTATCGTCATCTTTGGCCAACCCTGCCGCGATAGCCTGGGCAAAAAATCGACCTGCATGTGCGCCCAACGGACCACCATAATCAGTCTTGTTGATCGGCTGAACTGAACGGGCTGCATCTAGCGCCAATGCAATATCTTTGGCTAATAGGCTGACGTGGGCTAACGGCGGATTATCACCTTCGATAATGCCACCCAGTGCTCTTTGCATGCGGTCTGAGCCGATCCAGCTTTGTCCGCTCGATTGCTCAATGACATTCAAGGTGGTTTGTAGATTCAGCCCCAAGTGCCGCGCCAGAGCGAGAGCTTCGGCAGCTCCCACCAAGTTGATACCAGCAAGCAAATTATTGACCAATTTGGTGCGTGCACCGTCACCGGGGCGCTGGCTGATACGAAACACTTTGGATGACAAATCACTCAGCAATAGCGAGTACCGCTCATACACCTCATCAGTGCAGGCCACCATCAAGCTCATAGTGCCTTGCGCCGCGCGTGCCGGTCCTCCAGACATTGGTGCGTCGATGGTATGAAGACCATGCTCTGCCAGCTTGGAGGCAATACGCTCCACATCTTGAGGCGCGATCGTAGGGCATAACATGATTGTGTGGCCTGCAGGCGCGCTGTAGGCAATACCTTGCGCGCCAAAGAGCACATCGTCTGTTTGCTGTGCATCTACTACGCAGATGATAGATGCTTCGCTATTTATAGCAAACTTATCAATATCTACGTCGGAAAAAGCACCTATTTTTTTGTAAAAATTACACTTGGCATCATCAACATCGTGTACATAGACGCCATAGCCGCGTGACAAGAGATTGGTTGTCATGGCACCGCCCATATTGCCAACGCCGATGATGCTTACTGCATTTTTAGCCATAGTGCTTCAAGGCTCCAATATCGAACTTACGACTGTACTAAGCGTTTAGCTTTTGATATGGACATCAAAATGCCTAAGCCCATCCCTAGCGTCACCATCGCTGTACCGCCATAGCTGATGAATGGCAGCGGTACTCCCACGACTGGCAAGATGCCACTGACCATCCCCATGTTGACAAAGGCATAGGTAAAGAAAATCAACGTGACCGAACCCGCCAAAAGCCGCGAAAATAGCGTGGGCGCCTCCAAAGCAATGGCCAGGCCGCGTAATACTAAAAATATAAATCCAGCAATTAGGAACATATTACCAATCAGGCCAAACTCTTCTGAATAGGCTGCAAAAATAAAGTCTGTAGTGCGCTCGGGAATGAACTCTAAGTGGGTTTGTGTGCCCTGCATAAACCCCTTGCCTAGCAAGCCCCCAGAACCAATCGCAATCATGCCTTGAATAATATGAAAGCCTTTGCCCAGCGGATCACGCGAAGGGTCTAGCAATGTGCAAATACGTTGCTGCTGGTAGTCATGCAATATGCCCCATCGCACACCGCCCGCACACAAGCTAGGCTCAAAAATCACCACCAGAATAATTCCCAAACCCGCTAACAAGATTGGGGGAACAATCAGCTTCCAGCTCAGCCCAGCAAAGAAGATCACAAAAAGACCTGCAGACATTACCAAAATCGCAGTGCCTAAATCAGGCTGTTTCACAATCAACCCCACCGGCACTGCCAGCAAGATGCAAGCAACTATAAAATCCAGGGGCCGAAGTTGGCCTTCGCGTTTTTGAAACCACCAAGCTAGCATCAACGGCATCGCAATTTTGAGAATTTCGCTGGGTTGGATTGTGATCCCGAGATTGATCCAGCGCCTTGCGCCTTTTTTACTAATTCCGAATATAGCCACTGCAATTAATAAACTCACGCCAACCACATACATCGGCACCGCAAATGCCATCAATCTTTGGGGAGGGATTTGCGCCACTACAAACATGATGCTGCCCGCTATCAACATATTGCGACCATGGTCCATGAACCGGGTGCCGTGGTCAAACCCTGACGAATACATCGTCAGCAATCCTGCACTGGCCAGTAAAAATATCGCAAATGCCAAAGGGCCATCAAACCCTCGGAACATCGGCGCCAAGCGCTGCAAAAGACTAGGTTTGTCAAATACCGTCATGGTGAATGCAACGTATTTAGGCTGACCAGCCCATTCAAGCCAAGCCTAGCTCAGCGTGGTTGAGCTGGTAATTTTGCCCTCCGCGATGGGCAATTTTGATAGCGCCAACTTGATTGCCCAATGTGCAGCAGCGAACCAAATCCCAGCCTCGCTCAATACCATAGAGCAGCGCGGCGCGAAAGGCATCGCCGCAACCCGTGGGATCAAGTACAGCGGCAGCTTTGACAGGTGGCACATGGGTTTGCACCCCATTTACCCACACATCACAGCCTTGTTCGCCCAAAGTAACGACCAATCCCTTTACCTTCAGGGAAATTTCAGCCAAGCTCCAGCCTGTACGCTCAGACAACATGGCACCTTCGTAGTCGTTGACTGCGACATAGTCTGCCATACCAATCAATTGTTTATGCTCTTCGCCGTTGAAAACAGGCAGTTGTTGCCCTGGATCAAAAATAAACGAAATGCCCGCAGTAGCAAACTGCTGGGCATGCAGCCACATAGCTTCGCGCCCATCGGGGGCAATAATGCCCAGCTTAGCGCCCGAAGATGCGGGTATAGCGTTCAAATGCGCCTCACTCATGGCACCCGGGTGAAACCCAGTAATTTGGTTGTTTTGCTTGTCTGTCATGATAGTGCATAGTGCAGTGTAATTATCTGCACGCACCATGACCAACGACGTGTCGATACCCATGGCCTTGAAACGCTCCAGGTAATCCCTACCATCGGGCCCTACCGCAGCCATCGGCAGAGGTACACCGCCTAGTTGCTTTAAACCATAAGCAATATTGCCGGCGCAGCCCCCATATTCACGGCGCATTCCAGGCACATAAAACGAGACGTTTAGCTTATGAATTTGATCCGGCAAAATTTGATCTGCAAAATTGCCCTCAAAGGTCAAAATCGTGTCAATGGCCAACGAACCGCAAATAATAGAAGACATAGAGTGTGCCGTAATAATAATAGCTAAGAGAAGAAGTTTAGGGGTAAAAAGCTAGTACACGGTAGCCCGCAACTCGTGCACCAGACAGCTGCTGATTATCGATTTGCAACATACTGGTGCCAGAGAACTCGCCCGAGGGGGCGATCACAAACTGCGCTGCGCCCAAATCCGCTGGGTTAAGCACACGCCTAAGTACAGCTTGGTCTTGAGCATCGTTCAGTGTCAACTCAATGTGCGGTAGCGCCACGGGCAGCACATGTGTATTTTTAAGGCTCACTGTCACTTTATAGAGGTCAAATTTAGCATCCGAGCGCATTTTGTTAAAGCCCGACGAATCTATGACAACCGACTCAATATGCTTCAGCGCTTGCACGCTGCAGCCAGTGTATTTGCACAACTCTTGCAAAAAGGGTACCAGCCCAGGTTGAGCTGCAGCAATACGATCACGTTCATGCCGGGCAAACTGAAGAAGTGTTGCAACGATTAAAACCAAACATAAACCGATCAACCAAGCCCGAGCCCAAGGTGAATGTAAGCGATGGGCTCTTTGCGCTTGGCGCACAAAACTGGGGGTGGATGGTAATTGAGGTTTTGCAGAAATCCTATGCGTGCCCCATATCTCAGACGGTACGGGAGCGGCCGCATCATCCGGCATCACACTTGGTGGATTGTCTAGTTCTGGATAGCCACTGTCTTGCGCTGCTGGTTGGGGCGGGTTGACTGAATTAATCCAATCGCTAGATTCGAAATCTTGCTTACGCTGAGAGTTAGTAATGGGCGACTCTACCGCAGGGGTCAAAGGCTTGGGATACAATGCACTTTCTTGGACAGGCGCAGCAGGCACCGCCGCTATTGTCGTCATCTGCGCCTGGGCATCAAAAACCTCTCTGCATTGACCGCAGCGCACCCATCCCTCAGATATTTTCAACTGGTCGGGCACCACTTTGAATAAAGTGTTGCAAGCTGGGCATTGGGTAATCAAACTCATAGTGACTAATTGTATTCAATGGTTGCGTCGCCGTCGCAGGCTCGGCCCATTATGACTAGGACGATTGAATACGGGCGATCATCAAAATCCAGCCATCCTCAGTATCAGCCACACTCAATTGTGCATAGGGCGCATACGCTGCAATCAGCTCATCAGCCTGGCGCTCCAAAATACCTGCTAACACCAAATGACCAGTCGGTTTGACGTAGTTGCACAGCAACGGGGCGAGCACTTTCAAGGGTGTCGCAAGAATATTGGCCAACACAGTGTCGTATTGCCCCTGGCTCATCTCTGGCAGCCCAGCATTCAAGGTGACATGGTTGGCAGCCGCATTGTCACGGGTTGACTGCACGGCAGCCTCGTCAATATCCACTGCATCAATGCTCACAGCACCAAAAAGCGCCGCACCAATCGCCAAGATACCTGAGCCACAGCCGTAGTCCAGCACGCGCTGGCCTTGCACACCGTTGCGAGCCGTCCACCGCAAGCACATACGGGTGGTGGGATGGGTGCCTGTGCCAAAAGCCATGCCGGGGTCAAGGGTGATGACTTTGCGTGCGGCAGCGGGTGCTTGGTGCCAAGTGGGCACAATCCAAAATTCAGGCGTGATCTCCACAGGCGCAAACTGTGACTGCGTCAAACGCACCCAGTCTTGGTCCGCAACCTCAGTCACACCTAGGACCTTACTGCCTGCAAAGAAGTCTTGCAAACCCAAAGTAGCCAGCGCATCTTCGGCCGCCAAGTAGTTATTAAACAATGCCTTGATCACCGAGCGCTCCCACCCTTCTTTTGGCGGTGGCATACCTGGTTCACCAAAAAGTGCTTGCTCTGCTGGCGTTTGAGCGTCAGCATCTTCAACGCACACACTCAGTGCATCAAGCGCCTCAAGCGCCTCACTGAGAATTTCAACGCTGCCTTCGGGGCACAGCAACGACAGTTCATACATTGCCACAGGCGTTACCTTTTATGCGTTTTCAACCACTCTTCGAGGTAGTGAATATTCGTGCCCCCTTGGACGAACTTTGCGTCTACCATCAGTTCACGGTGCAATGGAATATTGGTGTTGATGCCTTCAACCACAGTCTCATCTAGTGCCGTGCGCATACGCGCCAACGCTTGCTCACGCGTATCACCGTAGACAATGATCTTTCCGATCATGCTGTCATAGTTAGGCGGCACAAAGTAATTGGTGTAGATATGTGAGTCGACACGCACCCCAGGTCCACCTGGGGCATGCCACAAACTGATGCGGCCTGGACTCGGAATAAATTTGTAAGGGTCTTCTGCGTTGATCCGGACTTCAATCGCATGGCCTTTGAGGGTGATTTGTCGCTGGGTAAAAGGCAGTTTTTCGCCGTAGGCCACTGAAATTTGGGTTTTTACAATGTCAATACCCGTAATCCACTCCGTCACAGGATGCTCCACCTGAACACGGGTGTTCATCTCGATAAAGTAGAACTCACCGTTTTCATACAAAAACTCAAAGGTACCCGCACCGCGGTAACCGATTTTTTTACACGCCGCCGCGCAGCGCTCGCCAATCCGTTCAATCAGCTTGCGCGGGATGCCTGGTGCAGGCGCCTCTTCGATAACTTTTTGATGACGCCTTTGCATCGAACAGTCACGCTCACCTAAATACACAGCATTACGGTGCTGGTCTGCCAGAATCTGAATCTCAATGTGACGCGGATTCTGCAGGTACTTTTCCATGTAAACCGCTGGATTGCCAAACGCAGCCCCAGCCTCCGCTTTGGTCATCGCCACAGCATTGATCAGAGCAGCTTCTGTATGCACCACGCGCATACCCCGCCCACCGCCGCCACCTGCGGCTTTGATAATCACAGGGTAACCCACCATTTTGGCGATGCGCTTGACCTGTGTCGGGTCATCAGGCAGCTCGCCTTCCGAGCCTGGCACACAAGGTACACCTGCTTTAATCATGGCTTGCTTGGCAGAGACTTTGTCTCCCATGATGCGGATGGACTCGGGTGAAGGCCCGATGAATTTAAAACCAGAGCGCTCCACCCGTTCAGCAAAGTCTGCGTTTTCACTTAAAAAACCATACCCTGGGTGAATCGCCTCAGCATCCGTAACCTCTGCCGTCGAAATAATAGCGGGCATATTCAGGTAGCTCTGCGCGGAAGGGGCGGGCCCAATGCACACAGCTTCGTCGGCCAGCTTGACGTATTTAGCCTCTCGGTCTGCTTCCGAGTAGACCATAACGGCCTTGATACCCATTTCTTTGCATGCCCGCTGAATGCGCAGAGCAATTTCACCGCGATTGGCGATCAGTATTTTTTTAAACATGGGGATACAGCCAGAGTTTATTCAATCACGATCAATGCTTGGCCATACTCCACCGCCTGACCGTTGTCACACAGTATCTTCTTGACCACGCCAGCCTTGTCTGACTCGATCTCGTTGAGTATCTTCATAGCTTCGATAATGCACACAGTGTCGCCCACTGCCACGGTGTCGCCCACCTCGACGAACGATTTGGCACCGGGGCTAGAAGCTCGATAAAAGCTGCCCACCATAGGTGACTTCACGCTGTGTCCGGCTAAGGCCACCACGCTGGATGCCACCTCAGACAAAGATGGCGTAACAGCAGAGGCTGTAGCAGCCATCATGGGCATGGCTATATTTTGCGGTACCATTACTGCTTGTGCGAATCCTGAACCGCCCTTGACAATACGCACCTTGCCTTCGGCTTCAGTAATCTCCAGTTCTTGTACATTGGAATCAGACACCAAATCAATTAGTGTCTTTAATTTGCGTAAATCCATTTTCATCTCCAGCTAATTTTCACTAAAACACGCTATTCGCTAGCAAAAAGCGTGAAATACTATCAAAAAAGGCTATCTTACACTAATTAACCGATGCCGCATCTGAGCCCGAACAGGACAAGTCTTCAACTCAATGTTAAAAAATTATCGATTTGTGAGGCGCTTAGTTTGCCCATATGGCGCAGCACAATAGCGCCAGCCCCATCAATCACCACTGTAAAAGGCAAGCCCCCCGTCAAGTTACCTAGTGATCGCGACAACTCAGCCCCTCCAAGCCCAGCCAAAGGAGTCGGAAAACTTAATGGCATTTTGGATAAAAATTGCCCTACCGCCTTAGCGTTATCCACTGCAATTGCGACCATTTGCCAACTTTTAGCATAATTTTTTTGATAGAACCGTTCCAATAAAGGTAATTCATCCACGCAAGGCGGACACCAAGTAGCCCAAAAATTCACCACTAACGGTTTACCGCGCAAAGTTGACATCGAAAATAATCGCCCATCCACCGTTTCTAGCTCTAGCGCCCATAATGCGGCAAGCGCACTGCCATCCGGCTCTACCAGCCGATACCGCCACAAGGCCACACCCGCACCAGTAGCTGCAGCCAACGCAGCCACAGAGAAAGTTACCGTCCGTCGTGTTATTTGTTTCATAGCTTTAATTTACGTCATTTGCGTCCAACAAACGCTGAACTGCACTCATATTACCTCTAGGGCTGCGGCCTTGCTTATCTGGTTTAAGGGCCCCGCGCACATCATCGCTGTCGTAAACCATCAGATGCACACCCACAGTTTCTTTTAAACCAGGGCAAAAGCTGTGCACGCTCAAGGTGTCAACGCCATCGCCGTGCAGCCCCGCCACGGTACCCGTTGCATACTGAACGCCATGGTCGATCAGTGCGATTTCGGCTGCCTTAGAGTCATCACAAAAAAGCTGAAGGTAGATATCAGACAGCCGCGTAGCGGTACCGTGCCAAACCGCACCGCCCAAATGGGGGCTAAACACCTCTAAGCGCTCCATCCACACTACGGCCAGTTGCCTTAAGGCCAGCAACTCCGCAGGCTGCGTTTCGGCACAGAACAACTCAATATAGTCACGCACCTCGGCCTCAACCAGAGCGTTATCAGGCAGCCCTGTGCGGGCTGGCAGCCCCAACTGTTTGACTGCACGGCGTTTAGCGGGGCCATATTCCAGCCCCTCTTCCACCACCATACGCGCTGCAGTGGCCGCTATTTCTATTTGTGCATCTTGCATCAGTGCATTGTAGGAAATTGCGCGCCCGTCTTCTCTACAATCGCCGCTATGCACATACATATATTAGGCATTTGCGGTACTTTCATGGGCGGCTTGGCCGCGCTAGCCCGAGAGGCTGGACACAAGGTGACGGGTTGCGACACAGGGGTGTACCCACCCATGAGCGACCAATTGCGTGCGCTCGGTATTGATTTGATCGAAGGCTACAGTACAGACCAAATGGCGCTCAGCCCCGACATGTACGTGGTGGGCAACGCCATCACCCGCGCGCGACTGGCAGATGGAACACCCCGATTTCCGCTGATGGAGGCGGTTTTAGACGCAGGCGCCGCTTACACCAGCGGGCCGCAATGGCTCAGTGAACATATCTTGCAAGGTAAGCACGTGCTCGCTGTCGCCGGCACCCACGGCAAAACCACAACCACATCTATGCTCGCCTGGATATTGGAGCATGCGGGCCTGAAACCCGGCTTCTTGGTAGGCGGAGTGCCGCTCAATTTTGGTGTTTCGGCCAGGCTTGGCGAGAGGTATTTTGTCATCGAAGCTGATGAGTACGACACCGCCTTCTTCGACAAACGCAGCAAGTTTGTGCATTACCGTGCGCGCACCGCAGTTTTGAACAATCTAGAGTTTGACCATGCTGATATTTTTGACAATTTAGCAGCTATAGAGCGCCAATTTCACCACATGGTGCGCGCCATGCCCTCCAAGGGTCAGGTTGTTTATAACGGTTTAGAAGAGAGCATTCAGCGCGTTTTGCACATGGGCTGTTGGAGCGGACAAACCAGTTTTGGTGCGGCAGTCTCTGACATATTTGCGCAAGGCAACCCCAGTGATTTTGATGTGCTCCACCGGGGTCAGCGTATAGCTCATATTCAATGGCCATTGTCAGGCCTGCATAACCAATTGAACGCTCTGGCGGCTATCGCCGCAGCGATGCACATTGGTATCACACCTGACGTCGCCGCCAAGGCACTGGAGAGCTTTCAAAACGTCAAGCGCCGTATGGAGACGCGCGGCGTGGTCAACGGCATTACCGTGATCGATGACTTTGCACACCACCCTACAGCGATCCGGCTCACCCTAGATGGTCTGCGCACCCAGCTCAGCGCCAACTCTGCCACACGCCAAGCGCGCATCTTGGCAGCCTTTGAGCCCCGCAGCAACACAATGAAGCTGGGCATGATGAAGCAGCAGTTACCTTGGAGCCTAGAGGCTGCCGACGCCGCTTTTTGCCATACCGGCGGACTCGACTGGGATGCCGCGCAGGCGCTGGAACCTATGGGTACACGCGCTCATGTGGCTGGCTCGATTGATGCACTGGTAGCGCAAGTGGCAGCGTTTGCGCGCCCTGGGGACTATGTGGTGTGTATGAGCAACGGTGGTTTTGGCGGTGTCCACACTAAACTGCTGGACCAACTCAAGCCCACCTAACGAGATCTCAGCGTAAACAAAGGAGCTGGCGCTGTAGAGCCGCTCCCAGCGCGCGGCACACCAGTGCGGGTGTGTGATGCGCTGTCACCAAAGCCCATGCTCTCTGGCGGTAGGCTGCTGTGGCCACCCACAGGAGAGCGGGCCCGATCACTGCGGGCCGCTGAGGCATGCCGCGTGGTAACTGAGCCTGCAAAATACAGCGCCGCCAAAGTCTGGGAAAGCATCGTTTCGGTCAGCTGCGTTATTTGCATTAAATCTGCGAACTTGCCAGACTCTGAGCTAAGCGCCCGCAAAGCCACCAAATGCTCGTCTTGCAGCCAGCCTGGCGGCAACTGCGGCAGCTTGCGCAGGTAAATAGTGTCCTTGCGGTAGCGCGGTGGCAAGGCGTCTTGGGTGGTTCGCACCGCATAAGTCCACATCAGCTGAACCACACTAATGGCTTTAAAACCGGGTGGTGTGTCGGCGGCCATCTGCGGTCGCTGCACCCAACTGGCGTCCTCAAAATCTAGCGGCCTTGCCAACGGCATCATGGCTACCGTCCATTTGATCAAGTTCACTACTGCGAGCAAAGTGCCATGGGTGTCCAGCACATGGTAAATACCTGGTTTGAGCTCGTTTTCGCGTGCTATCAACTCGCTACCGAGCGCAAACTGCGCGCGCACAGGCCGCAGCCAACCCTCAAATCGCTGCAAACCCACCCGAAGCAGCTGGGGTGTTTTGAAGCTGACGATCTCAGCAGCATCCAGCTCGGCGGGCATGGGCTCAGTGAAAGCCACCGGGCGTTTGATCTCACTGGGGTCTAACGAAATGACAGGCTGGGTCACTTGCAGGGTGCGCACCCTCACCTTATTGCCGTCTAGCCGTTCTACTGCTGCGCCATTGATGCACCATGCGTCAGCTTGCTCAAACTCCACCAGCTCCCAGCTCGGCCCGCCCGCCGTGGGCTGGCTGATCGCTTCGGCGACTTTGAACTTGTCCGCTGGGCCAAAACCCAGCAGTCCAAGCCTCAAGACAGGCTGCTCCATGGTCAACTATGTCATTGCCCCGCTTACTCTTGGCGGACAATTTCTCCTTGACTGCAATTTAAGGGCTTTATCCTGTCCGGTCAATAGCACATTTGTGTAGGCCAGCCTTCTGGTGTCCTTTGTTACAGAGTAGACTTTCGGCGCTGGCGCACCCCTTGAGACAGCGTCTCCAGCACATCCACGGAAGCATCCCAGCCCAAACAAGCGTCTGTAATGCTCTGGCCATAGCGCAGATTTTGCGGGTTGTCCTTGCCGGGGCTGAATTTTTGGGTGCCATCTTGCAAATGGCTTTCCACCATCACGCCAAACACTTGGTGCGAACCGCTAGCCACTTGCTGGGCAATATCGCGCGCCACTTCGCTTTGGCGTTCGTGTTGCTTAGAGCTGTTGGCGTGGCTGCAGTCCACCATCAAAGTGGGCGGCAAGCCTGCAGCAGATAAGTCTTTACAGGCTGCTGCGACACTGGCTGCATCGTAGTTGGGCGCTTTGCCGCCGCGCAAGATGGCGTGGCAGTCTTTGTTGCCATTGGTTTGTACAACGGCCACTTGGCCGTTTTTGTGCACCGACAAAAAGTGGTGCCCTCGCGCTGCAGCCTGGATCGCGTCGGTGGCGATTTTGATGTTGCCATCGGTGCCGTTTTTAAAGCCGATGGGTGCGGACAAGCCACTGGCCAGCTCGCGGTGCACTTGGCTCTCCGTGGTGCGCGCGCCAATCGCACCCCAAGCAATCAGGTCGCCAATGTACTGCGGCGAGATCACATCTAAAAACTCACTACCCGCAGGCAAACCCAAGCGGTTGATCTCGATCAGAAGTTGGCGCGCCATGCGCAGCCCCTCGTCAATACGGTAGCTCTCGTCCAGGTACGGATCATTGATCAGCCCCTTCCAGCCCACTGTGGTACGCGGCTTTTCAAAATACACACGCATCACAATCTCTAGCGTGTCGGCATACTTGGTGCGCTGCTCTTTCAAGCGGCGGGCGTACTCTACCGCTGCGGCCGGGTCATGGATAGAGCACGGCCCAATCACGACCAACAGGCGGTCATCATCGCCAGCCATAATGCGCTGGATGTTGCTGCGGGTGCTGGCAATTAGCGACTCAATGGGCGTGCCCCGAATCGGGAAAAAGCGGATAAGGTGTTCAGGTGGGGGCAACACGGTAATGTCCTTGATGCGTTCGTCGTCGGTTTGGCTGGTGCGGTCCACGGGCTGGGTGCCGGGTGGATACCATGCGTCGACGGTGGAGTTGGCAGCTTGGGTCATGGGTTGTTCCTGAAAATAGATAACCAAAAGATTAAAAAAAAACCGCCGGTAGCTGGTACCGGCGGTTTGAGTAAGGTTGAAGTTCTTTTAGCTGAACTTTAGCCTCTCGTCCGCCGGGACTGAGAACCAAAAGTAAAAGTAAAAAAAATTCGTCATTGAAGATATATATTAACACGAGATAAGAGGTGTGCAGTCAAAATTAAGCCTTGCGCGTGTTCAACCTCGAATCTGGCCCCACCACTGCTTGGCACGGGCCAAACGCGACTCATCCATCGGCACCATGCCAGACTCTTCTTGGGCTTGGACGCGGGCTTGCTCGTGCATATCGATCATCATCAGGCCCTCGCCCAGCGTACGCCAACCGATCATCTCAAAGTCTTCGATCACCACTTGGTTGTCGCCACTGATATTGCGCTCGACCAGCCACTGGCCAATCAGCACCCGAAAATTGTTCAGCGCTGCCAAATAAGAAGCGTATTCGTACAAGGAGCGCCAACTCTCAGACAAACTCACCACCATTTGGCGGTGCTTGCGCAGAGCGGTCAGCAGGTCGACCAGCAGCGGGCCAACCAGCGCGCCGCGCTGGTGCGCAGACAGGGCCCGCCCTACGCTTTCAATAGCCGCAGACAGCTCGCCCATACCATCTGACAAACGGATAGATTCGGCATCGCTGGCCATAGAGCGCAATGCGGCTCCGAACTCCTCGAAGTCCCGCATGTCGGGCAAGCCAGTCTCAGGATCTAAATGAAAGCGAGATATGCCAGTCATAGTGAGGTTGTAGCGAAAAAATAGGTTCTGGCGGCGAAGAAAATAGCCTAATGACGAACGTCAACAACAGTGTAAAGCCAGTCTGCCGCCGAAGTATCATAGATTTTAACCATACCGTGATTGGGAACCTTACAACTTACAAGCAGCCTACGGCGCGCGCCAAGCAGGCTGGCTTTTAGGCAGTGCCGCCAACTGTTAAGCCCTCAATGCGCAAAGTCGGCTGGCCCACGCCCACAGGCACGCTTTGGCCGTCTTTGCCGCACACGCCTACGCCCGAATCCAGCGCCATATCGTTGCCGATCATGCTGATCTTTTTGAGCGACTCGGGGCCTGAGCCAACGATGGTGGCGCCCTTGACGGGATAGACAATCTTGCCTTTTTCAACCCAATAGGCCTCAGACGCTGAAAACACAAACTTGCCCGAAGTAATGTCGACCTGGCCACCACCAAAATTGGTGGCGTACAGGCCCTTTTCCATGCTGGCGATGATCTCTTCGGCGGTTTTATCGCCGCCCAGCATGTAGGTGTTGGTCATGCGCGGCATGGGCGTGTGGGCATAGCTCTCGCGGCGGGCATTGCCAGTGGGTTTGACACCCATCAGGCGCGCGTTCATGCTGTCTTGGATATAGCCCTTCAAAATACCGTCTTCGATCAGCACATTGCGCTGGGTGGCGCAGCCCTCGTCGTCCACATTGAGCGAGCCACGGCGGTCGTTGATGGTGCCGTCGTCAAGCACCGTCACACCCTTGGCCGCTACGCGCTTGCCAATCATGCCGCTAAATGCGCTAGAGCCTTTGCGGTTGAAGTCGCCCTCTAAACCGTGGCCCACTGCCTCGTGCAACAGCACGCCGGGCCAGCCGGGGCCGAGCACCACGGTCATTTGTCCTGCAGGCGCGGGGCGCGAGTCCAGGTTGGTCAGCGCGGCGTGTACGGCGTCTTGTACATATTCTTCAATCTGCGCATCCGTGAAATACGCCAGTCCAAAGCGACCACCGCCACCGCCCGAGCCCATCTCGCGGCGCATCTCGGTTTTGCCTTTGATGCTGACCTTTTGCTCTGCGATCACTGTGACCGACAGCCGCACCAAGGGGCGCACGTCGGCGGCCAAGGTGCCATCCGCACGAGCCACCATCACCACATCATATTCACTGGCCAGCCCGGCCATGACCTGGGTGATGCGTTTGTCTTTGGCGCGGGCGATTTTCTCTACCCGGCCCAGCAAGGCCACTTTGTCAGTGCTGTCCAGCGAGGCTATCGGATCCAGGCCGCTGTAGAGCGAGCGCGAGGCCGAGATTTTGACCGGATTAACCTTGACTTTGACTGACTGGGACGCGCCCGAGATGGAGCGCACGGTATGGGCAGCGTCGAGCAGGCTGGCCCACGAGATGTCGTCCGAATACGCAAACGCGGTCTTCTCACCACTGACCGCGCGCACGCCCACGCCTTGGTCGATGCTAAAACTGCCCGTTTTGACAATGCCCTCTTCCAGGCTCCAGCCCTCGGAACGGGTGGTTTGAAAGTACAAATCAGCATCGTCCACCCCGTGCGAGCGGATCTCGGCCAGGGCTTTGAACAGATGGCTTTCGTCTAAACCAAACGGCTCTAACAACAACTGCTTGGCCACGGCCAAGCGCTCAATAGTGGGTTCGCGTGAAATCATGCTTTCCATTGTAGGGCACTGGGTGGTTGGGTGCTGTGACTTGGTATTCATTTACTATGTTTTTAATAGCTAACTATTGAGCATCCACGTCGGAAAATTGCTCACTTTTCTTCCAAAATGTGGTTTTAGTAGATGGATTGCTTCGCTGTTCCTAGCGCTGGCGCGATGGCTGGGGTGGCTTGTATCCTGCGTCTGCGTCTGCGTATTGCGTAGATCGTTTCTGGAAGAAAAATGAGCATTTTTCCGACGTGGATATTAGATAGTTAGCTACTATTTTCATAGTGATTAACGATCAAGCCAAAGAACAAAAGCGGCCAACCGTACTTCTAACCAAGTGACGAGCACGGTGCCAGTGCGGAGGGACAAAAAGACAAAGGGACAAAGCAGCACAAGCTGCAACTCTTCAAATCAGTCCGCGCGGGTGGTGACTTTGGCGTGTTCGCTGATACCAATGACGTGGAAGAACGCAGCTACTAAGCGGTGCACGTCGGTGAAATGCACTGCGCGGCCTTCGCCTTGGCGGGCTGAGACCCAGTTGAGCAAGGTGCCGGCAGCAGAAAAGTCGACCCGCATGAGCTTGGCGCACGAGATCACCATCACATCGGCGCCTGCCAGCTTGGCATCGAGCTTGTCGAGCATGGCTACGGGGTCGCCCTGAATTTGGCCTGACAGCTCGACCTGTGACAACTGCGCTACCTGGCCTGACAACAGGCCGCTGCTGGCGCCGTGCTCATAGCCGCTGAACTCGGACTGGATGGAGTCGTGCATCGCGTCGCCAATGATGGTGCTACCCAGGCCGGTGCCGTCTCGGTCCAGCGCCTTGAACTCACAGCGCGCGTTCTCCCACGATGGGGGCGAGACTTCGTAAGTGACGCAAAAGTCCAGCGCCGCCAGCTCAAACTCGTCAGGGCGATGGGTAATGCGCAAATGCTCTAGGCGCAGCTTCCACAGGTCTTGGTTGATGCTGCGGTCGTTTGACGGGGTAGCATTTTTCAGGACGTTTTCGATGTTTTCAGCGCCTATAAAGCGCAGTTGCACAGACTGTGTAGCCCAGTTTGCAAACAGCTTGGACAAAGGCACGACTGCGTTTTCTTCGATGGTTTTGAGGACTGACCAGTCCAGCGCCCAAGGCATCGCGGCTTTGGCCAGCGCGGCATTAAGCGCAGCCAAGGTTTGTACACCAAAATTGCCTGGCGAGCGCCAATCTGACTTTTGGGGGGTACCCGCGTCTATCACAGCATCGGGATTGACAGTCTTGCCAACCATGTCGGGCATCGAGAACCAAATGGGTGCTGAACGACCAAACTTGCCTGCAAAATCAATGGCCAAGCTCTCGAATCGGTCGTGCTGGCCGATGGCGCGGTACATGTCAAATGCGGCGAACCAAGTCTCTTCGTGATGGCCGCGCGTGCCGGTAGGGCCCAGCGCTTCCAGCAAACCAGCCTCGGCTCCGTCATCGTCGCCGTTGGCAAACCGAATGGCGGCTTCTTCCAGCTCGGGGTCATGCTGCACTTCGTCGACCTCCATCGCGAACATTTTGGAAGCTGAAAAGCCAGTACTTGCGTCGCTGCTGTAGCCAGCCATGTTGCCCATAATGGGTGTCTTGGGCGCTGAGACGGGCGCTGGCGCAGGCCGGACTGCAGGGGGCGGCGTAGGCGCTGCGCGCAGTGGCGCAGGGCTGTCAGCAACAGGCAAAGCTACTGGAGCCGGCGCCAATGGCACAGGCTCTTGGGCAGCCCGTGCAGCGCTAGCGGCCAAGGCATTGCTCAGGTCATCGGGCGCAGTGCGGGCGTATGCCAAATTATGGTGGGCGGCAGCGGCTTTAGCGCTCTGCCCGTTGGCAGGCTCTGGGCGTGCATTTTGAGATATATCAGAATGGCCAAAGCTAGACACCGAAGCCGGCATGCTAGATGCGCCGCCACCGCCATGCTTGGTTTTCCACCACTGCATGGACATTTGCGCTTCGATTTCGTCGATCTTTTTAAGTGTCATGGCCCGGTCGTCGGGCTTGGACGGCATCGAGCTTTGGAAGAACGAGGGCCGGGCTGACCCATCGCCCGCACCCGGCATACCCATCGCCTCGCGGCGGCGCAGCTTACGCAGCATGTCAAACTCACGCTTGCGCACAAAGTCGTTGCGCCGCTTACGCTCGATCATTTCTTTGAGCGCTTGTTTGCTGTACGAGCTCTCGCGGTCAGACTCTTTTTGATCTAAGTCTGTCCAGTTTGTGCCAGGATTGCGCACGAACTTCACCACTTTGGAAAATATTCCGACGGGAGAGGTTTCGTCTTTGGCCATGACCTGTGGATTGAAGTAGAAGTTCTGAAAGGTAGTTTTGAGTCTAGCACCAGTGCGCTGAATGCAGCGGGCTAGTCCCCAAACATTTTTTGCTTGAGCTCGCGGCGCTGCTGGGCCTCGAGCGACAGGCTGGCCGTGGGGCGGGCAATCAGGCGCGCCACACCAATAGCTTCGCCCGTCTCGTCGCAGTAGCCGTAGTCGTCTGCGTCGATGCGGCTGATCGACTGCTCGATCTTTTTAAGTAGCTTGCGTTCACGGTCGCGGGTGCGCAGCTCTAGCGCGTGCTCTTCTTCAATGGTGGCGCGGTCTGCGGGGTCGGGCACCACCGAAGTGTCCTCGCGCAGGTGTTCGGTCGTCTCACCGGCGCTGTTCAAAATGTCTTTTTTCAGCTGCACCAGCTTGAGACGAAAAAACGCCAGCTGCAGCGGCTTCATGTACTCTGCATCGGGCATAGCAATGGCTTCAGCGTCGGTCAGCTGGGCAGCCGTTTTGGTTTTCCAGTTGTTGACCAGCTTGGCGTCTTTTTTAACCGCCACTTGCGGTGGAGGCGCTAAGACAGGGGTCGACGCGGTGAAG
Source organism: Polaromonas sp. (assembly GCA_031431335.1). Classification (GTDB taxonomy): domain Bacteria; phylum Pseudomonadota; class Gammaproteobacteria; order Burkholderiales; family Burkholderiaceae_C; genus JAAFIP01. Next base: position 26,833 of record JANPDG010000199.1, read on the forward strand.
TGGGTCTTGGCGGCAGTGGACACTTCCATCGCCCGAGGCGCAATGTTGGCGGGACTGTTCAGGCCGAATTTAGAAGATTTAGGCTTAAACGGTGCTGGCGCTGGCGCAACCACCGCCTTGGCTGGCGCAGCAGGCACAACGGGTGCGAGCGCTGCTTTGGCTGCTGGGGCTTTGGCCTTGGCAGCAGCTGGGGCGACTGGTTTAAGTACGGGTTTGGCTGTGGGTTTGGCTGTGGGTTTGGCCACTGGTTTGGCTGCTGTTTTTACAACAGGTTTAGCCGCAGTTTTAACTGCTGGCTTGGCAATCGGTTTGACAGAAGGAGATGGAGATTTGGCGCTCACGCTGGCTTTCTTTGGAGCCGGTTTTGGGACCGGCTTGGAGACCGGTTTGGCGCTCGCTTTAACTGGCTTGACCGCCGCCTTCAGGGGCTTGGCTGGCGACTTGGCCACTGACTTAGCGGCGCTTTTCACGGGTTTGGTGACGGGTTTGGTGACGGGTTTAGTGGCTGGTTTGGCCACAGGTTTTTTAGCCACCAGCTTAGATCCGGACTTGGCAATGGGTTTGGCAGGTGCTTTGGCCACGGCTTTACTTGGCGCTTTAACGGGCGCTTTGGCACCCACCTTGGCGACAGGCTTAGCAGCAGCTTTGACCACGGGCTTGGCAGCCGGTTTAACGGCTACCTTTGCAGCGGGTTTGGCCGCCGCTTTTTTAGCCGGGCCGGCTTTGGCCGTAGTTTTGGGTTTGGCAACTGCTTTTTTCACCATACTGGACTTCTTTACTGGGGCTTTCACTTCTTGTCTCCTGGCAGATCCTGCAACGCCATGACTGACATTGCGGTCATTCTCTGGTCTGTCCAGAGTTATACCTTGTTTGGGGTGCTTCACCGATTTGGGGTTGGCGGCGGATTGTAGCGATTTACCCGCAGAAAGTCCTACAAATTTTAAAATCGAGTTCAGCATCGTTAAATTCTCTGCGTTTTCAGGCCAAACACTGCTCTAAACCCTGCAAAAAGATGTCTTTAGGCAGGTCAATGCCGATAAACACCATTTTGTTGATGCGCTCTTCGCCCTCTGCCCACGCAGGGCCCAAATCCGAACCCATGAGCTGGTGCACCCCTTGAAAAATGACCTTACGCTCGGTGCCTTTCATGTGCAGCACCCCTTTGTAACGCAGCATGCGCGGGCCATAGATATTGACCACTGCGCCAAGGAAGTCTTCCAGTTTGGCCGGGTCAAAGGGCTTGCCCGAACGAAAAACAAAGCTTTTGACATCGTCGTCATGGTGATGGTGGTGGCCGTGGCCCGCTTTGGCGTCATGCGCATCTTTGGCGTCATGCGCATGTGAGGGATGGTCGCAATGTTCGCCTTCTTTATGGTCGTGATCGCCATGCCCATGGTCGCCGTGATCATGCCCATGCCCATGGTCGTGGCCAGCGTGGCTGTCGTCCTTCAAAAAGTCAGGGTCGATGTCCAGCTTGGCGTTGAGGTTAAAACCGCGCAGGTCAAACACATCTTTAATAGCCACTTGGCCAAAATGCACGGCCTGCTGAGGCGCGCGCGGATTCATGTGCTTTAGGCGGTGCATCAGCGCGTCCACTTCGTCCTTGGGCACCAGGTCGGTCTTGCTGATAAAGATTTGGTCGGCAAAGCCCACTTGGCGGCGCGCTTCTTGGCGGTCATTGAGCTGCTGTGCGGCGTGTTTGGCATCGACCAAGGTGAGCACCGAGTCTAATAAATACTGCTCAGCGATCTCTTCGTCCATAAAAAAGGTCTGCGCTACAGGGCCGGGGTCGGCGATGCCGGTGGTCTCAATGACCACACGGTCAAAGTCCAGCTCCCCTTTGCGCTTTTTCTCGGCCAGGTCTTTGAGCGTGGTGCGCAGGTCTTCGCGGATAGTGCAGCACACGCAGCCGTTGCTCATCTGAATGATCTGCTCTTTGACATCAGCCACAAGAATTTCGTTGTCGATGTTTTCCTCGCCAAACTCGTTTTCAATGATGGCGATCTTCATCCCATGCGCCTCAGACAGCACGCGTTTGAGCAAGGTGGTTTTGCCTGAGCCTAAAAAGCCGGTCAAAATGGTGGCAGGAATGAGGGACATAATGAGCCTAAATATACGAATTTCAGAGAGTTTGCGCACACTAACATGATTGTTTAGTCTGCGATGGACGGGCTGAGGAGGTGGGGAGTGTATACGGGAAATCAACTGGGCGGGGTTTGTGGCCGCATGTGAGAGGCGGACGGCCTGCTTTTGTGGCTTCGGTTGAGGTTTGTTTGGCTTGGTTATGTAGTTTCGGGTGAGATTCGTTGTGCTGGTTTGTGTGGTTTCGGGTGAGATGGCGTATGCCTAACGCGCTCATACTGGAGTACCAGAAATCGCGCATTAGGCATACGCCATCTCACTTGCGACCAAGGCAGCGCGCCAATCGCAGCTTCGTTAAAGATTCTGTGTTCAATACCGGCAGCGCTCTACATTAATCAGATCAAGTGCGTGGGTGTCCCTGTCGCCAGGCGTAAGGGTACTCCCGTGCCAGGCGAGAGGGACACCCACACACGCAGACACCCACCCAGCGCATTCAAAAGACCTAAGCCAACCCACCAAGCCAGAACACCGCAACCCAAGCAGCAGACACAGCCCAAAGTCATCTCACACAACACGTTTTAGGAAGAAAAAACAGCACTTTTCCGACGTGGGTATTCAATAGTTTGCTATTAAATTAATAGTATTAATACCTAATCCACCCGCCGCAAACTGCGACTGAGCAACACCACCGGAATCAAACCCACCGCCACCAAGGCCAAGCAAGGCAGCGCCGCTTCGCCCAAGCGCTCATCCCGGGCCAGCTGATAGGCCATGACTGCCAAGGTGTCGTGGTTAAACGGGCGCAGTACCAGCGTGGCGGGCAACTCTTTCATGACATCAACAAACACCAACAGCGTCGCCACCCACACCGAGCGGCGCAGCAGCGGCCAATGCACCCGCCGCCACAGCGCAAAGCCGGTGACGCCCAGCGTGCGGGCGCTGTCGTCCATCGACAGCGGCACACGCGAATAGCCGCTTTGAATGCTTTGCAGCGCCACCGCACTGAATCGCACCAAATACGCCCACACGACGCCCAGCACCGTAGCGGTCACCACATAGCCCACGCCCCAGCTGGGCTGCGCCGCTTGCAGCGCGCCCACAGGTATCAGCAGCCCCACCACAATCACCGCGCCTGGCACAGCGTAGCCCATGCCAGCCAAGTTCACCACGCCGCGCGACAGCGCACTGGGCTGTCGTCGCACTGCAAAAGCCATGGCCAGCGCAATGGCCACGGCCAGTGCAGCGGCGATACC
>JANPDG010000200.1:0-28112 GCA_031431335.1 Polaromonas sp.
AATAAACATGGATTGCGCCTCAAAGCCCTCGGGTCGGTCAATACGCCCGCTGGCAAAAGGCCAAATTCCCGCAATCGATCTGAACAAAGTGCTCTTGCCGCTGCCCGACGGGCCTTGCACGATGATGCTGCTCCCAGCGCCTACTTGCAGGTTGACATCCTGCGCCAGAGACTGACCATTAGGCAACGACAGCTTGAGGTTTTGCAATTGCAGTTGGTCTTTTATTACTATATTATTAATAGCTAACTTGTCAATATCCACGTCGGAAAACTGCTTATTTTTTTGACTAAACTGACTTTCTGCATATGACAGAGAGGTTTCAAAGCTGGTGAGCCGGTCGGTAGTGGCTTTCCATGATGCAAGGCTGGAATAGTTCTCTACCAGCCAGCTCAGCGCGCCTTGCACATAGCCAAACGCAGAGCTGATCTGCATGAGCTGGCCAAACTGCAGCGCACCGCTAAAGTAGCGCGGCGCAGCGACTAAGAACGGAAAAATAATTGCGGCTTGTCCGTAGCCTGAGGCGAACCAGATCAAACGCTTTTGCGCTGCGAGCAATGCAAAAGAGTTGGCCAGTACGGTGCCAAAGCGGCCGTCTAATGCGCCGCGCTCTACCGTCTCGCCTTTGTCCAGCGCAATGGCCTCACTGTACTCGCGCACTCGGATCAAGTGGTGGCGAAAATTGGCTTCAAACTTTTGCTGTAGATAATTGAGCTTGATCTGCGGCTTGCCAATATAGTGGGCAATGACACTGCCCGCTACGGCATACACAATGGCGACCCACACCATAAACCCAGCTATCTCATACGTGGTGCTGCCCAAGCTAAAGCTGGTCATGCCGCTCAAACCCCACAGCACACCCACAAAGCTCAGTAAGGTCACCACAGCATTGAGCAGGCCCATGCTCAGGGACACGGTGTAGGTGGTAAATTGGTTAATGTCTTCTTGAATACGCTGGTCAGGGTTGTCTGGCGCAATAACACCGTCTTTGTCTGATGCTGCACTAAAACGCATCAGCTCCATGGTGTAGAACGCTTTGTTGGCCATCCAGCGGGCCATCGTGTGCGCAGTCATCCAAGCGCGCCAGCGCAGCTCTAACAGCTGGGTGATGTAGAACTTGTAGACGGCCAGCACCACAAAGGTAAAGGCCAGATACGTAAAGCGCCACAGCTGCTCCCAAAAGACGGGTTGATTTTTGGCTTGCAAGGCGTCATAAAACGCGCTGTTCCATGCGTTGATCAGCACGGACATATACACCGTGCCCAAATTCAGTGCAATGATCAAGGCCAGCATGCCGCGCGCTTTCCACTTTTGCTCTGACTGAAAGTACGGAAGCGACAAAGCCCAAACTTTGCGGGCTTGGGCTTTGAATTCGGTGAGCTTGGCAGGCAGCTTAGAAATGAGGGTCATAGCGGTCTTTCTATTTCAGTGCGTCCCATACTAACTTAGTGCCAGTCAGGAACATACCCAAGTACACCAGGCGGTAAAACAAGGCGGGCTGAATACGCCTGGCAATTCGCACGCCCACCCACACGCCCAGCGGCGCAAAGGGTAAGAGTGCGAGCGAGGTCGCAAAGTTGCGCATGTCGAGCAGGCCTAGCCAGGCATACGGAATCCACTTGGCCAGATTGATGATAAAAAAAAAGTACGCCATGGTGGCCGTAAACACTACGGGCTTGAGTTTGAGCGGTATCGCATAAGCGTTAATGGGTGGGCCGCCAGCATGGGCAATAAAACTGGTAAAGCCGGCGGTGACGGTGAGCAGCGCGCCCAGCCAGCGTGGCGGCGGCCCTGCGTCTGCTTTGGGCGGAAAAAGCAGGCGCTGCGCTAAAAACAGCAGCGTAAATGCACCTACTATGCCGGCCACGATGTGTGGTTGCAGTAGCTTGAACAACAATGCGCCCATTACAATGCCCAGCAGCCCGCAAGGCAGCAAAAATTTGAGCAAGTCTTTGTCAAAGTCTTTGCGGTAAGCTGCAATGCCAAGCAGGTCCATCACCAGCAGCACGGGCATTAAAACAGCGGCAGCTTGTGGCACCGTAATCACCAGCGCCATCATGGGCACAGCGAGCGAGCCAAAGCCCGCACCAAAGCCGCTTTTGCTCAGGCCCAATAGCAAAACAGCAGGAATGGCAATAGCGTAAAAATGCCAGTCCGTGATGAACGGCAAACTAAAGCCCATCAAACGATCTGGCACACCTGGTTAAACGCCAAACGTGGGCCGCGCGCATGCACCGTACTGGCATCTGCGTAGCCCAGCGTGCAGACAAAGTTGGTTTTAACGTGGGTGCCGCTCCAAAATGCTGCATCCAGCTTGGCACCGTTAAAGCCGCTCATCGGCCCGCAGTCTAGCCCCAGCGCGCGGGCCGCAATGATGAAATAACCGCCTTGCAGTGCGCTGTTGCGAAACGCAGTGGCATCAATGGACGCTTGGTTGCCCACAAACCATGCGCGTGCATCGGTGTGCGGAAATAGCTCGGGCAGCTTGTCATAAAACTGCATGTCCATGCCGATGATGGCGGTAATGGGCGCGCTTTGCGTTTTTTGCACATTGCTGTCGATCATGCAGGCGACCAGTTTGGCTTTAGCAGCATCACTTTTAACAAACTGTATGCGCGCTGGAGAACAGTTGGCCGACGTGGGGCCAAATTTCATCATGTTGTACAGCTGGTGCAGCAGTGCGTCGTCGACAGGCTTGTCTAAATACAGATTGGCTGTGCGGGCGTTGTCAAAAAGTTGTTCGGTGGTGGTGTTCATAATTGTGTTTATACACGTTCTAAGATCACCGCTATGCCTTGGCCCACCCCTATGCACATGGTGCACAGCGCGTAGCGGCCTTGGGTGCGGTGTAGCTGATGGACTGCGGTGGTAGCCAGTCGCGCACCTGATGCGCCCAGCGGGTGGCCCAGCGCTATTGCACCGCCGTGAGGGTTGACGCGCGGGTCATCGTCTTGCAGGCCCAGCATGCGCAGCACGGCCAGGCCTTGGGCGGCAAAGGCTTCATTGAGCTCAATGACATCCATCTGCTCAATTTTTAAACCTGTGAGCGCCAACACCTTTTGGGTAGCAGGCGCAGGGCCAATGCCCATGATGCGCGGCGGCACACCAGCGGTGGCCATGCCTACGACGCGCGCCTTGGGTGTGAGGCCGTGCTTTTTGGCCTCAAACTCGCTGGCCAGCAAAATAGCGCAGGCTCCGTCGTTTACGCCGCTGGCGTTGCCTGCAGTAATGGTGCCGTCAGGCCGGACGATGGGTTTGAGCTTGGCCAATGCATCCATGGTGGTGGCGCGTGGGTGCTCGTCTTGGCTGACTACTATGGGGTCACCCTTTTTTTGTGCGATGGTAACGGCCGTGATTTCAGCATCAAAGTAACCCGCTTGTTGCGCTGCCACAGCCTTCATCTGGCTGGCCAAAGCCATCGTGTCCTGCGAGAGCCGGTCAATCTTGTATTCAGTGGCCACGTTTTCAGCCGTCTCAGGCATGCTGTCGACACCGTACTGTGCTTTCATCAGCTTATTAACGAAGCGCCAGCCTATGGTGGTGTCAAACATTTGCGTGCTGCGGCTAAACGCACTGTCGGCTTTGCCCATCACATAGGGCGCACGGCTCATGCTCTCCACCCCGCCTGCAATCATCAGGCCCGCTTCGCCACTTTTAATCGCGCGCGCTGCTGTGCCCAGCGCATCTAGGCCGCTGCCGCACAAGCGGTTGATGGTGGCGCCGGGCAACTCGTGTGGCAACCCAGCGAGTAAGCTGGCCATGTGCGCCACATTGCGGTTGTCTTCACCGGCTTGGTTCACGCAGCCGTAGATCATGTCGGTGACTGCGTGCCAGTCTACATTGGGGTTACGCTGCATCAGCGCGCGCAGGGGAATAGCGCCTAAGTCGTCAGCGCGCACACTGCTGAGCGCGCCACCATATCGGCCAAAAGGGGTGCGAATCGCGTCACAAATGAAGGCTTGGGTGGTCATGGGTTATGTCTCGGCTCGGGGCTTTGGATTTAAAAAGATCAACAGATTATCCCCAACAGGCGTTATCTGCGTTGTCGCATCGGATAATCATGGCATGTTCAATCCCAGCCAAGACGATGTTCGCCGATTCTTTTGCTCAGCGTTTGCCAAAGCGCAGAGCAACAGCTCGCAAGATGCCATAGAAACCATTGCCAACCAATGGATGAGTGAGCACCCCGAATACCACGCCGATCTGCAAAACGCAGACGCTGCTGTAGCGCGCGTATACGACGGTAGTGATGGCCAAACCAACCCGTTTTTGCACCTGTCCATGCACCTGTCGATCACCGAGCAATGCAGCATCGATCAACCGCGCGGCATTCGCCAAGCCGTAGAGCTGCTTACCGCCCGCCGAGGCGACCTGCACCTCGCCCACCACGAAGTGATGCAAGAGCTGGGCACCATGCTGTGGGAAGCGCAGCGCAGCAAGCAAGCGCCTGATGGGCAAGCGTATATTGACCGCGTGCAGCAGCGCGCCACGCGCGACTAATGCTGCCATCTTAAGGTTATCAGTCGCGCTCCCCTACCAGTGCAAGAGGTTTTTTCCTACACGCCAAAGATACTTGAATCGCTAAGCTTAAGTCGTATCTTGCGCATTGCGCAGCAGGAGTATCTAGGAGCTTGCGATGAAGACGTATTGCTACACACTGAAGCAGCCCAAGCCAGAACTCGATCCCAACATCTCTGCCAAAACCCTTCACGCACCGCGCACCTTGTAAAGGGCTGACCTAACAAAATTTGCCCAAGATCCGCGGGCAAGCTACCTAATAGTTCAATTAAGCGCGCATCGGTATCGTCACCGGCCCATCGTTGACCAAGTGCACTTGCATATCGGCTGCAAACTGTCCCGTGTGCACAATCGGGTGTGCAGCCTGAGCTTGGCGCACAAAATAATCGTACAGCCTTCTACCTTCATCGGGCGGCGCAGCGCTGGTAAAACTGGGGCGATTGCCTCCCGACACATCGGCCGCCAAAGTGAACTGGCTCACAATCAACAAGCCACCGCCCACGTCTTGCACCGAGCGATTCATCTTGCCCGCGTCATCGCTGAAGATGCGGAGTTTGAGAATTTTGGCAAGTAGTTTATCGGCCATCGCATCGGTGTCACCGCGCTCGGCACACAAAAGAATAAGTAAGCCGTGGTCAATAGTGCCGACGATTTTCTCATCAACCTCCACTCGCGCAGTTTTGACTCTTTGCAAGATGGCACGCATCTGATTTAGCTCAAAGTCACCCGCGCAAACTTGCGCTTGCCCACCTGCACCACATACGTACCCACCTCCAGCTTCAATCCCTTGTCGCTCACCACAGAAGAATCCACCCGCACACCGCCGCCTTCAATCAAACGACCTGCTTCGCCGCTCGACGCGGCCAATCCAGCTTGCTTGATGATTTGCGTAATGCCTAAAGGCGCGCCGCTTAAAGTGACTTCATTAATCTCATCAGGCACACCGCCCTTGCTGCGGTTGATAAAGTCTTGCTCGGCGCTATCTGCCGCTTGCGCGTTGTGAAAGCGGCTGGTGATTTCTTTGGCCAGCATGACTTTGGCGTCTTTGGGGTTGCGCCCTGCGGCAACTTCGGCCTTCAATGCTTCGATTTCAGCCATGCTTTTGAACGACAGCAGCGTGTACCAGCGCCACATCAGCACGTCGCTGATGCTCAAAACTTTGGCAAACATGGTGTTGGCGTCTTCGGTGATGCCGATATAGTTGTTTTTGCTTTTGGACATTTTGTCCACGCCGTCCAGGCCTTCGAGCAGCGGCATAGTCAAGATGCACTGAGGCTCTTGGCCGTATTCGGCTTGTAGGTGACGGCCTACCAGCAGGTTGAACTTTTGGTCGGTGCCGCCCAGTTCCAAGTCGCTTTTTAGGGCCACTGAGTCGTAGCCCTGCATCAGCGGGTACAAAAACTCGTGCACGCTGATGGACTGGCCGCTTGAATAGCGCTTATGAAAGTCGTCGCGCTCCATCATGCGGGCTACGGTGTATTTGCCAGCCAGCTGGATCATGCCGCGTGAGCCCAGGGTGTCGCCCCACTCGCTGTTGTAGCGCACCTCGGTTTTGGACTCGTCCAGCACCATGGCGGCTTGTTTGTAATAAGTAGCGGCGTTGACCTCGATTTGTTCTTTGGTCAGTGGCGGGCGGGTGGTGTTGCGGCCCGATGGGTCGCCAATCATGGTGGTGAAGTCACCTATCAAGAATATGACAGTGTGGCCCAAGTCCTGTAACTGGCGCATTTTGTTCAAAACCACGGTGTGCCCGACATGAATGTCAGGCGCGGTAGGGTCTAACCCGAGCTTAATTCGCAGCGGAATGCCCGAAGTTTCGCTCTTTTGCAGTTTTTTAAGCCAATCTTCTTGCGGAATAAGCTCTTCTACCCCCCGTAAGGTAACAGCCAAAGCCTCTTTCACCTTGTCTGAAATAGGCAAAATAGTCGAAGAAATCGGTGTAACAGCTTGATTCATAAGGGTTTTTCTAGATACGACCCTGACGGGCATCGCTATAATCGCGGGTCTTACCTTTCATTAAGGTGGATACAGATTTTATGCGGGCATGCCAATTGCATGACATTTCGCACATTCAAATTAAATTTTGGTCGTTGGAAACATTACTTTTGACTTTTAACCTATTGATTATCAACGCTCAGAGCTTCGCCCTCAATGCAGCGGCTACTTTGCAGCGCCATCCACGCCGGGTCATGGCTGCACTGGCCAGCTTGCTGCTGGGCACGGGCGCTACTGCGCTTGCAGTGGCCAATTTGGCACCCGATGTGTCGGATATTCCGGTTCGCCAAGTCTTAGAGGCTGTACAGCCTTTGCCTTTGCTAGCCAATGAGTCTGTGGCGGGCCTGAGCGTACAAGCGCCGATAGTACTGTACCGCAGCGACACCACCCGCTCTAACGATACGGCAGAGGCACTGCTGCGCCGCTTAGGCATAGTGGATGCGCAAGCAGCCGCTTTTGTCAGAAATGACGCCAATGCCCGCGCCGCTTTGCTCAGCCGACCAGGTCGCCATGTGACGGCCGAGACCGACAGCAAAAACCGCTTGCTCAAGCTCACTGCGCGCTGGACCCAAGACGAATCGCCAGACTTTCAGCGCTTGGTGCTAGAAAAGTCGGGTGCAGGTTTTACCTTGCGTATGGAGACAGCGCCACTGGTGGCCAGCTCGCGCTTGGCAGGCGGCGTGATTCGCTCTTCGCTGTTTGCGGCTACTGACGATGCCCGTATCCCTGACTCGGTGGCCACCCAGGTAGCCGAGCTATTTGCCAGCGACATAGACTTTCACCGCGCCTTGCGCAAAGGTGACCGTTTCAGCGTGGTGTATGAAACATTGCAGGCGGACAACGAGCCGCTGCGCGCAGGCCGCTTGATCAGCGCAGAGTTTGTGAACGCGGGTAAGACTTACCAAGCAGTGTGGTTCCAAGAGCCTGGCAGCAAGGGACAGTACTACACCTTAGAGGGCAACACCTTGCGCAAAGCCTTTTTGGCTTCGCCGCTCGAGTTCTCGCGCGTGACCAGCGGGTTTGGTGGTCGTGTACATCCGATTGCGCGCCAATGGCGTCAGCACAACGGCGTGGACTATGCCGCACCGACAGGCACACCCGTGCGCACGGTGGGCGACGGTGTGGTGGAGTTTGCAGGTGTGCAGCGCGGCTACGGCAATGTGATCGAGGTCAAGCACCGTGATGGCAAAAGCACCGTGTTTGCCCACCTAAGCCGTATTGGCGTGACCAAAGGCCAAAGCGTGGAGCAAGGCACCGTGATTGGCAACGTGGGAACCACAGGCTACAGCACCGGCCCGCATTTGCATTTTGAGTTTCGCATTAACGGTGTGCACCACGATCCTCTGAACATTGCCAAAGAAAGCAACTCGCTCCCATTGAGCGCTGCTGCGCGCCCAGTCTTTAACCGCATGGTGGGCGATGTGCGCCTCAAGCTGGCGGCTGCCAGCACCATGGCCTTGGTGTCTGCGCAATAGTTTTGCTGCGACTGTCAGAGTTTTGATTTTCACTACGGCGCGTTGTTACGCGCCGTAGTGCTTTGTGGCGTGTACCATTGCATCTATGAAGCAGCTGTATATCGGTTTAATGTCGGGCACCTCGATGGACGGTGTGGATGGTGTGGTGGTTGATTTTGGTCAACAAAAACCGAAGTTTTCCGACGTCTATTCTAAAGAGTTTGCTCCTGAATTAAGAGCAAAAATATTCGCCTTGAACACCCCTGGCGACAACGAGCTGCACCACGCCGCGCTGGCGGCCAACGCGCTGGCACACTGCTACGCGAAGGTAGTGCACGGCCTGCTCAAGGCTGGCGGTCTAGATGCATCGCAGATCGTCGCTGTGGGAGCGCATGGCCAAACCGTGCGCCACCAGCCGCGTCCGCAGGGTGCGGTGAGCGCAGACAGCCTTGCGCAATGCACAGGCGTGCAAGACGTGGGCTACACCATCCAGCTGAACAACCCTGCGCTGCTCGCTGAGCTAACCGGCATTGACGTAGTGGCCGATTTTCGCAGTCGCGACGTGGCTGCGGGTGGCCAAGGCGCGCCGCTGGCACCGTTTTTTCACCGCGCGTGGTTTGCGCCAGTGGGCAGCGGCCACACGGTGGGCGTGCTCAACATCGGCGGTATCAGCAACCTGAGCATCTTGCAGCCCGACGGCGGCACGCTGGGCTTTGACTGCGGTCCTGGCAACGCGCTGCTCGACATGTGGTGCCAGCAGCACACAGGTGCAGCGTTTGATGCGGGCGGTGCGTGGGGCGCGGCGGGCGTGGTCAACAGCGAGCTGCTGCAAAGCATGCGAGCCGAGCCCTACTTTGCCTTGCCTGCGCCCAAGAGCACGGGGCGCGATATGTTCAACCGCATCTGGCTAGAGCGCCACTTGGCTGGCTTCAAAACAGAGTCTGCTCACAACGTGCAAAAAACACTGCTCGAATTGACCGCGCAGACCATTAGCCAAAGTGTTCGTAGTTGCGCAGATGCCAGCGGCCACAGCCTGCATGAGCTGATTGTCTGCGGCGGTGGCGCGTTCAATACCGACCTGATGCAGCGCCTACAAGCGCTTATGCCGCACACTGCGGTGATCAGCAGCGCCGAGCGCGGCTTGCCGCCACAAGACGTAGAGGCCGCAGCCTTTGCCTGGCTGGCCCAGCAAACCATCGAACGGCGCGCCTTGCCTTTGTCGTCTGTCACAGGCGCGCGTGGGAATCGAGTTTTGGGCTGCATTTACCCAGCCTGAGCTTATCTGGCTTCAGTCAGCATCAAGCCGCCAGCTGCTTACCCGCGGGCACACTGTGTAGCGCTGGTGCGCCCAAGGTCGGCTCGGTGCGTTGCAGTGGCTGGTCGATACCGCGTCCTGGGGCATTGCGCCCGCTGCTTTGACCATGGTGGCCGCTGTGCCTGAACAGGGCAGCTTGGGTGCGCATCACTTCGCTCAGGTCGCCGCTTTGGGCGTGCATGGCGCGCATCCAGCTGGCACCGTTTTGCCGAGCCGCCACCAGCTCTTGCAGGTAGATGATGGCGCGCACACTGCCCAGCTGGGCGGCCACAGGCATGATGTCTTCGAGCAGGCGCTCGAGTGCTTGGCCTAGGTGAAAACTTTGCTTGGTGCGCGGGTCCACTATCATGGCCTCGTAGCCGAAGCGGCAGGCCTGAAAACGGTTGTAGCCATACACGCGGTAGGTGGCCACGTCGCCTGCTTGCTGGCGCACGGCAGACTCAGGTGGGCTGGCCAACAGCTGCGACGACAAAGCCTGCACCAGCGCGGCCAGCGCAGCAGCCATCTCGACCGTGAGAGGGGTGTCAAAAATGCGCACCTCTACCGTGCCAAACTCAGGCTTGGGGCGAATGTCCCAGTAAAAATCTTTCATGCTTTTGACAATGCCGTAGCTGAGCATTTCGTCAAAATAGTGGTTGAATTCTGCCCAGTTGGCGATGCGCGGCATGTGGCCAGACAGAGGGAATACTGCTACCGCGTGCAGGCGTGCAGTTTCAAACGAGGTGTCTTCGCCCGAGGCGTAGGGGCTGGCAGCTGACAGGGCAATGAAGTACGGGATGTAGGGCGCCAGCATGTGCGTGAGCTTGATCGCCGCGTCGCCGTCAGGGCAGCCAATGTGCACATGCTGGCCAAACACAGTGAACTGTTTGGCCAGGTAGCCATACAAATGCGAGGTGTTCAAAAAACGCTCGGTGGGGTAAATACGCCGGTCTTTCCACACGCTCACGGGGTGCGCTCCGCCGCCCGAAATATCGATATTGAGCTTGTCACCGGCCTCGCAAATAGAGTTGCGCAGCTCGCGCAGCTCTTGCAGCACCGTGTCGTAGCTGCTGTGAATGCTGGTGTTGAGCTCGATCATGCTCTCGGTGATCTCGGGCGTGATGCGCGCTTGCAGAGCGGGTTTGCGGTGCAGCAGGTTGATCAGGTCAGGCGCGTCGCGCGACAGTGCAAAGTCGCGGGCGTTGAGCAACTGCAGTTCAAGCTCGACGCCCATGGTCAAGGGGCGCGAAGGGGTGTAGGTCAACATAGGCGTTCCAAGTGGGGGTTCATCTGGCGTGTTATCCGCGCAGATCAGACGGGTTGAATATCAACGTGGGTGTCTACCCGGCGCGACTGCAAGCTGGTTTGGGTTTGCAGACCTGAATGGTCTAGGGGCGCGAGATGGGTAATGACCACTGGCGCGGGGGCCACTTCGCGCATGTCGCGCAGCACCGAGCGCATGACCCACGGCGCAATCACATCGCTGATGCACAGCACCAACAGCATAGCGTGGGACAGCATGGCATACGGCCCTGCCAATATGCTGGCAGCCATGGCCCAAAACACCAAGCCCGTCATTGACATGGGCTGCAGCATCATGCCCAGTGCCAAGCCCTGAGCCCAGCGCAGGCCCGCCCAACGCGCGGTCAATGTGCACACCAACAGCTTGGCACCCAAGCGGATCAAGAGCACCAGCGCTGCCAGCACCAGCACCTGGATGTCGAGCACCGAGCCGTCCTGGCCGGGCTGCAGACCCGCCCATTGCAGCCAAGGCAGGCTTGCGCCAGCCACCAGAAACATCAGCACCTGTGCCAACTGGCTCAGCGCCGCGCCTGCGCCCGCTGTGTCGCTTAGCAGTGCCTGCGCTGCGCGCCTGCGCAGGCTCAGGCCCAGCGCCAAGCAAGCCACCAAGGCGGGTGCGCCCATCCACTGTGCCAAGCCCACGGCCACGCAGACCGCGCCCAGCATGCTTAGCCACTGCGCACGCTCAGGCGTGGTGCGCCGTGTGCTGCTGGTGGCGGGGCCGAATGCGTTGTTGCCCGCATTGAGGTTGGCTGCTTTGGCAGGCCCTGAGCGCAAGCCTGAGAGCAGCCAACCCAGTGCAAAGCCCACAGCCACGCTGGCCACGGCTTCCCACAGTGGCTGGGCAAGCTCAAGTCCGCTGCGCAGCACCGAGCCACCGCCCAAAGCTGTAGACGGTGTGACCAGCGTGCCCGCCGCCGCGCTGCCTGCTGCGCCCAGCACGCCCACATTGCCCAGCGCCGCCTCGCCTTGCGCATACGCGCCCACCAGCGCCAGCACGATGGGTAAGGTAATGGCGGTCAATACCGTATTGATGCTGCCCAAATGCAGCGCCCGCTCAGTGACTTGGCCTTCTGCGCGCCACTGCGGCAGCAGGGTTGACAGCAGCACGGGTGAGCTGTGTGCGGCCAACGTGGCCACCACGGTGGCAGGCAACCAGCCCAGACCTAAACTGCGCAGCGCCAGCGCCACCAAGCCCCAGGTCAGCGCGTATTCAAGCACCGCGGTAGCCGCCAGCGCCTTGTTGCGCAGCAGCCAGCGCAGGTCGATCCGCTGGCCCAGCTCTACCAGCACCCAGCCCAGTGCCAGGTCAAATATCCACGACAGACTGCGCAGCGTAGCCCAGGTGCTGGGGCTGGTGCCCAGGGGCGCAGTGCCCGCAGCCGCGGTCGTGAGCACCGGTTGGCCCAGCCACTGCTGCGCCCACACCAGCGCCACACCAAACAGCGCGCCGCACAGCCAGTAGCCCAGCGTGCGGCCCGCGCCAGAGCGCTGCAGCCGCTCACCCAACCACACCGCAATGAGCAGCGCAAAGCCTACCCAAGCAGAGGTGGGCAGGGTGGGCAGTGCGGGGATATCGGCAATCAGGTCGCCCAAAAAATCAATCCATTGATAAGAGAATAATTCCATCCCTACACCCTACACGCGCATGCCGTTACTAGGCTGTGCGAGATGTAAGAGCTGTAATGCGGCGGTTACTACATGCAGCTTGTAACTTATTAATTACTATTATATTAATAGCAAACTATTGAATATCCACGTCGGAAAAGTGCTTAAAAATTCAGGTAAAACGATCTGCTGAATATGCCCATGCTCTCACATGCCCCATCAGCCCATACACTGCCAGGCGCTGCCAAAGCGGCAGTGCCAACAGGGTTGCCAAAAGCCCACCAGGCCAGGCTTGTACACTTGTGTCTATGCAAATTTACCTCGTTGGCGGCGCAGTCAGAGACGCTCTGATGGGCCAGGCCGTGCGCGACCGCGACTATGTGGTGGTGGGCGCTACCCCCGAACAGATGGCCCAGCTAGGCTACTTGCCCGTGGGCAAAGACTTTCCGGTTTTTTTGCACCCCGACACCAAAGAAGAATACGCCTTAGCCCGCACAGAGCGCAAAACCGCCAAGGGCTACCACGGCTTTACATTCCATACCGATGAAGACGTGACGTTAGAGATGGACTTGGTGCGGCGCGATCTTACTATTAATTCTATAGCTGTAGAGCTAATATCCACGTCGGAAAAATGCCAATTTAACCAAGAAAATCTGCATTTTTTTAAGCTCACCGACCCGTACCACGGCCAGCGCGATATTGCCGCCCAAGTGCTGCGCCACGTCAGCCTGGCCTTTGCCGAAGACCCGGTGCGCATCTTGCGGCTGGCCAGGTTTGCGGCGCGCTACCCCAGCTTTAGTGTGGCCAGCGAGACGATGGACCTCATGCGCCGCATGGTGGCCAGTGGCGAGGTGGACGCGCTGGTGGCCGAGCGGGTGTGGCAAGAGCTGGCCAAAGGCTTGATGGAGGCTAAGCCGTCGCGCATGTTTGAAGTGCTGCGCCAGTGCGGCGCGCTCAAAGTGCTGCTGCCCGAGGTGGACTGCCTGTGGGGTGTGCCCCAGCCCGAGGCACACCACCCTGAGATCGACACGGGTGTGCACCTGATGATGGTGCTCGACATGGCTGCTCAGCTGGACGCGCCGCTGCCCGTGCGCTGGGCCTGCCTGATGCACGACCTAGGCAAGGGCACTACACCGCTTGACGCGCTGCCCCGCCATATCGACCACGAAACCCGCAGCGCCGAGCTGCTGGTGCCGGTGTGCGAGCGGCTGCGCGTGCCTGTGGACTGCAAAGAGCTGGCAGTTGTGGTTGCCAAAGAACATGGCAATATTCACCGCAGCTTAGCGCTCAATGCCAGCGCCACCATGCGCCTGCTAGAGCGCTGCGACGCGGTGCGCAAGCCGCAGCGCTTTGCGCAGGCTTTGCTCGCCTGCGAGTGCGATGCGCGCGGGCGCTTAGGCAAGCAAGGTGATGCGTATCCCCAGCGCCAGCGCCTGAGCTTGGCTCTGCAGGCGGCGCTGGCCGTGCCTACCGAGCCGATCGCTGCCCAGGCTATTGCCAAAGGGCTGCAAGGCCCCGCGATAGGCCAGATGATTGCGCGTGAGCGAGTCCGTGCTGTGGCCAGTGCACTGGGCGCTGGGCAGGATGATCAGGCCGATTAGTTTTTAAGGGCAGCTTCTGTCTCGGCCCAAGTCGCTGGGTCGCAGCCCACACGGGTCACGTTAATGCCTGCGGCTGCCACGGCATGGGCCAGAGCGCTTTGCAGTAGGGGTGCGGGCAGTGGGGCGGCCAAGGCTGCGGGGGAGAGCACCTGCTGGCGCGCAAGATATGCCAGCAGAGCTGCAAAAAAGCTGTCGCCTGCGCCTACCGTGTCGGCGACCCTCAGGCCCTGCGCGCTGGACACAAACACCTGCGCTTCGCGCGTGACCAGCCACGCGCCAGCTGCGCCTAGAGTTAATGCAATGAGTTGGGTTACGCAATGCGAGCTTGTGCCTTGTGTAGTTTGCAGTAGCGTGCGTGCCGCCGCTACCGGGTCGGCCGCCACCTGCGCAGGCGCAGCGCCTAAGTCCACCAAATCATCGTCACTGACTTTGACCACATGCGCCATCGCGCAGGCCGCCAGCACGCTGGCGCGGTAGGGTGCAAGGTCGGGGCACACGACAGTGCGCAGGTTGGCGTCTACGGTCAGCACAGCGCCGAGCGCCAGCGCCGCCTGCATCAAAGCGCGGGTTGTGGGCCAGTCGGTGGGCACCAGCATCAGGCATCCCGTGTGCAGCACAGTGGTGTCTAAGGGCAGGGCGGCGATGGCTTGGTCAGCGCTCATGTCGCGGTCGGCCACCGCCTCTCGGTGGAATGCGTAGCGGGCTTTGCCTTGGGCGTCCAGCTGCACTATTGCCAGCGAGGTAGGCAGCTGGCTAGGGCTGCGGCTGGCCAGCAGGACGCCTTCAGATTGCAGCCATTGGCGGTACTGGTCGCCAAAGCTGTCACTCGATATGGGGTTTAGGTAGGTCGTCGCGAGACCCTGCCTTGCAGAGGCAATACAAAAGTTAAAAACAGATCCGCCCAAGCACGCTTGCGAGTCTGTACGCATGCTTTTGTGTGAGTAAGGACTCACAATTAGATCAATCAAGGCCTCGCCATAACAAGTCAACATAGGCAGATTAGACTGCAAAAAAAAGACGGCTAGGTTAGGGTTTTCGATTAATAAAACAAATTGATTTATTAAATAAACCCGTGAATAATGCACACAGTCCACCCGTGGGCTGGTGTTCACATCATTCTATTTATTTCAGTTTTACATCCTAGGAGACCCGTATGTCGTTCAAACTCAAAGCCACTTTGGCTCTAGCAACCTTGGCTTTCGCTGGTGGCGCCCTGGCCCAAAAAGCCCCGGTCATCGGCCTGATCACCAAAACCGAAACCAACCCTTTCTTTGTGAAAATGAAAGAAGGCGCGCAAGCCGAAGCCAAAAAGATGGGCGCGAAGCTGATGACCGCATCGGGCAAAAAAGACGGCGACACCGCTTCGCAAATCACCGCCATTGAGACCATGACGGCTGCCGGTGTCAAAACCATTTTGATCACCTCCACGGGCGACGCCATCATCCCGGCGGTGAAAAAAGCCCAAGCCAAAGGCGTGCAAGTCATTGCGCTGGACAGCCCGTTTGAAGGTGCAGACGCACTGTTTGCCACCGACAACTACAAAGCAGGCATTTTGATTGGCGAGTACGCCAAAGCCGCTTTGGGTGCTACGCCTGCCAAAATCGCCATGCTCGATCTGTTCCCCGGCCACCCTGTGGGCGCGCAGCGTCACAACGGCTTCATGAAAGGCTTTGGACTGCAGGCACTGGATGCCAAGTCCAACGACCTGTCCAAAACCGCCGAGACCGTCTGCGCTGGCGACACCGATGGCAACCAAGCCAAAGGCCAAACCGCCATGGAAAACTGCCTGCAAAAGAACCCCGACATTAACGTGGTCTACACCATCAACGAGCCTGCAGCCGCTGGTGCCTACAACGCACTGAAAAAAGCGGGCAAAGAAAAAGGCGTGATCATCGTCTCTGTAGACGGCGGCTGTGCTGGTGTCAAAGACGTGGCCAACGGCGTGATTGCCGCCACCTCGCAGCAGTACCCACTAAAGATGGCCGCAATGGGCGTGGCCGCTGGTGTGGAATACGCCAAGACCGGCAAAAAAGCCACCGGCTATGTCGACACCGGCGTGACCTTGATCGCCAACAAGATGATCAAAGGCGTCGATGCCAAAGACGTCAAGACCGGCACCGCACTGTGCTGGGGCAAAGCGTAATCTTTAAGCAAAGAAAAACATGAGCACAGTCATGAGCACCCAACGTAGGATCCCGTGGGCAACTTTGGGGCCATGGCTAGCGCTTTTGCTGGCATGCAGTTTTTTTGCCACCCAGACAGACCGGTTTTTGACCGGAGAAAACCTGTCTTTGGTGCTGCAACAAGTGATGGTGGTGGGGGTGTTGGCCATTGGCCAAACCCTCATTATCTTGACCGCAGGCATTGACTTGTCGTGCGGCATGGTCATGGCCTTGGGCGGCATTGTGATGACCAAGTTTGCCACCGAGCTGGGGATGCACCCGGCGCTGGCGATGGTCTGCGGTATTGCTGTGACCTGTTTGTTTGGCCTGCTCAACGGCTTGCTGGTGACCAAGGTCAAGCTACCCGCATTTATTGTGACCCTAGGCACCATGAACATTGCCTTTGCGATCACCCAAATTTATTCTGAAGCGCAAACCGTGAGTGATTTGCCGCCGATGCTCACCGCACTGGGCCAAACATTTTCTATGGGCAGCACCGAAGTGGCGTGGGGCACCTGCATGATGGTGATTTTGTACGCGCTGGTGTGGCGCGCCTTGGGCGACACCGCGCCTGGCCGCCACGTGTACGCCGTGGGCAACAACACCGAGGCTGCACGCCTCTCGGGCATCTCGGTGGACAAAGTGATGATCGGTGTGTATGTGTTGGCAGGTTTCTTCTATGGTCTGGCGGCTGTGCTGTCGGTCGCGCGCACCGGCGTGGGCGACCCGCAGGCGGGGCAAACAGAAAATCTAGACGCTATTACCGCCGTGGTGCTGGGCGGCACCTCGCTGTTTGGTGGGCGTGGCATCTTGCTGGGCACGCTGGTGGGTGCCATCATCGTGGGCGTGTTCCGCAACGGCCTCACATTGATGGGTGTGGCCTCGGTGTACCAAACGCTGATCACTGGCATCTTGGTAATTTTGGCTGTGGCTGCAGACCAAATGTCGCGCAAAGGGAGCCGCTAAATGGCCACTTCACCCGTGATTTTTAAAGCCACTGGCATCGTCAAACGGTATGGCGGCGTGACGGCGCTGGACAGCACAGATTTTGAGCTGCGCGCCGGCGAAATACTCGCCGTGATTGGCGACAACGGTGCAGGCAAAACCTCGCTCATCAAAGTGCTGTCAGGCGCCATCGTGCCTGACGAAGGCACGCTGGAGCTGGACGGCAAGCAGGTGCGCTTTCGCTCACCGATTGATGCGCGCAAGCATGGCATCGAAACCGTCTACCAAGAGCTGGCGGTAGCGCCGGCCATGACGATTGCTGAGAATTTGTTTTTAGGCCGCGAAATCATCAAGCCCGGTTTTCTCAGCAAGCTGCTGCGCTTGATTGACAAAAAGCAAATGCTGGCTGATGCAACCACCCATATGGCAGACCTGAAAATCGGTCTGCGCTCAATGGACCAGGCGGTTGAGACCTTGTCGGGCGGCCAGCGCCAAGGCGTGGCTGTGGCGCGCAGTGCAGCCTTTGCCAAGCATGTCGTGATCATGGACGAGCCCACGGCAGCGCTGGGCGTCAAAGAAGGCAATATGGTGCTCGAACTCATTCGCCGTGTGCGCGATAAAGGCTTGCCCGTGATTTTGATCAGCCACAACATGCCGCATGTGTTTGAGATAGCTGACCGCATCCACGTGCAGCGCTTGGGCAAGCGTGCCGCTGTGCTCAACCCCCATGTGATCAGCATGAGCGACACCGTGGCGGTGATGACGGGCGCTATGCCGGTTGACAACATTCCAAAGGCTGCACTTGCTTAAAAATATCGACCCTGTCCTCAGCCCCGAACTGCTCAAACTTTTGGCCGAAATGGGCCACGAAGACGCTATTGTGCTGACCGACGCCAACTTCACTGCCATGCGCTACCGCGCCAGCACCACGTCTCAAACGGTGGTGCGCTTGCCCGGCGTGGGCTTGGTGCGTGCAGCACAGGCAGTGTTGTCGGTGCTGCCTTTGGGCACAGCACAAGAAAAACCTGTGGCCTACATGCATGTTGAGGGGGCCCCCACGGGGTATGCGTCTGCCGTGCAGCGCGAAGTGATTGGTTTGGTGAAATCTGACCTGGGTAGTGCGCATTTGCAGGCCGAGGCGGTGGAGCGGTTTGCGTTTTATGACCTGGCCAGCAGCGCCTATGTGATAGTGCAAACAGGCGAGCTGCAGCCGTATGCCAATTTCATATTTAAAAAAGGTGTGTTGACACAAACTGTGCCTGCTTAATTCATACTCAGAGTTATGTTGATCATGAACCCTTCGCAAGCTGAGCCCATCGCAGAGCCAGCTTTTATTGCACCAACCACCACTGGGGCTAGCCACTTCAAGCCACGCGGCTCTAACCAAACTGGCCTGCGCCAATTTAACGAGCGTGTGGTGCTGCACGCGATTCGCCTGCACGGTCCGCAGCCTAAAGCCGACTTGGCCCGCCTGACCAAGCTGAGCACCCAAACCGTCTCACTCATCATTGACCGCCTGATTGTGGATGATTTGGTGATGCGCTTGGATCCTGTGCGCGGCAAAGTGGGCCAGCCTTCGGTGCCGATCGCGCTCAACCCTGATGGGGCTTACTCCATCGGTATCAAAATTGGTCGCCGCAGCTGCGATGCACTGCTGCTGGACTTTGTGGGCCATGTGCGTTCGCGCACCAGCCTGACCTATGACTACCCTGACCCCGACACTGTGTTTGCGTTTATTGCGCAGCAACTGCAGGCTGTTGAGCGACAACTGGGCAGTGCAGTGGGCCATTTGTATGGCGTGGGCATTGCTACGCCGCTGTCATTAGACGGATGGAAGAGCCTACTGGGAGTGGAGCCTGAGCGTGCGGCGCGCTGGAAGGGCGTGGACATTGCCGCCTCTGTGCAAGCCATGACCGAGCTGCCTGTGCAATTGGTCAAAGACACTGCAGCGGCCTGCGTGGCCGAGCTGGTCTCAGGCAGGGGGCGCAACACCAAGAGCTATTTGTATGTGTATGTCGACACCTTCATTGGCGGCGGCTTGGTAATAGACAACCACCTGCGCTCGGGCCTGAGCGGCAACGCAGGCGCGATTGGATCGATGCCGCTGCACGCTGCCCCAAGCATTCAGTCAGCCCCTGCGCAGTTGCTGAGCACCGCATCGCTGCACCAGCTGGAGACGCTCTATACCCAAGCAGGTTTGGATAACACCGCATGCTATGACCAGCGCGCCACCCTGGCACCTTGGCGCACACACACGCTGCAGTGGATTGACCAAGCCGCGCCCGCCATCGCGTTTGCTGCGCTCAATGCAGCGTGTTTGTTAGACCTAGACGCAGTGATCCTGGACGGTTCACTGAGCCGCGACATGCTTGAGCTGCTGACGAATGCAACGCAAGCCGCCTTTGCAAGCTACGCTTGGGAAGGCGTAGCGCAGCCTGAGCTAATGCGGGGCACCGTGGGGTCAGACGCCAGAGCGATGGGCGGCGGGCTGCTGCCGCTGTACAGCCAGTTTGCACCTGACCAGGCTTTGTTTTTAAAGCTTGATACCTAAAATGTCTGACAATTGTTTTTAAAGACATGCGATGGTGGTAACTGTGAATTTGAGATGGTGTTCACGCGCAGTTGCCTAAAATTTTGCAGTGCAACCAACCAGCCAACCAACCCTCTTCACTTCATAGTTAATAGCGCATTCGAAAACATCTTTTTCTCCCCTGAAGACTGCGGTATAAATCGGTTTAGGCTGTGCAGCATAAATTATGTTAACGTCTGCTGTAGGTAAAGAGGCATTTTATGAAAATCAAGGCTGGAAGAAGTAAATTACCAGCTTTATATGGCCTCGCTCGGAAAAGCAGCGCAAGGAAAATACATAAAAGGCTATGTTGCATTTAAAACATATATCGGCTGGGTTGTTGCACAAGCAAAATTGCCAACAAGTCGTTGCGACGCCGTTGCGCTTGCCTGCGCGGGGCGGTTTTTAAGTTGCGGCTTTGTAGTTTTGCTGGGTACTGAATGTGCCGCGCTTAGTGTTTACCGCGTAACGTCTATCGCGCCCCGCGCGAATTCGAGCCTTAGCTGGGCGCCATAGTCCACGCCCGCCAAGTGCGGCGCAATGATCTCCATCACATTGCCGCTTTGCCAATGCGCAGCCTTGGTCTCGGGGTGGGGGTAGTACAGCCAGCCTTGCACGGCGGTGTTGTCATAAGTAATGCTGCAGCGCACGAAAGAAAAAGTTTCTGCAGGGTGCAGGTCAGTCCATTGCAAGTGCTCAACCTTGTGCGTGGCCTGCACAATGCGCCACGCCTTGGCGTTGATAGCGACGTTGAGCGTGCCCAAGTAGCAGTCTGATAAATCGAGCCCTAATGTTTGAAAAAACGGCGCTTGCATGGCTATCGAGCCTTGGGGGTAGGGGCTGCTGGCCGACTTGCCCGATGCCACGCCGTGCCCTTGCTGCACGGTGCCTTGCAAGATATCGGTCGCAGCCATGCATGCCACTTTATTGCGGCAGCAAAGCCAGCGCGCCCAGGTCGCCCACTGTCAAGCCCAGCCCTGCAGGCACCAGCGAGCAGCCTGCAGTCAGCGAAGGTAGCTTGCCAGCAACCTGCGCGCGCAGCTTGGGTAAGAGCAGGTCTTGGTGGTGCCAAAACACGCTACCGCCTAGGCTAATGCACTCTAAATCCAGCGTGACGATCAGGTTGTACAGCGCGCGGCCCATCACGGTGCACAGCTCGTCGATTTGCACCATGCAGGCGGCATCGCCCGCGTGGGCAGCTGCAAACAGCGCAGCAGCTTCTTGACCAAAGCGCCGGGGTATCGCGTTGCCAGCCACCACGGCCTCTAGGTCGCCGTAGTTGCCGCAGCCACAGGCGGCGTCTGGGTGTTCGCTGACATACATATGGCCCGCGTGGCCTGCGTTGCCGTTTTTGCCCCGCAGGACATGGCCGTCTACGCACAGCCCCACGCCAATGCCGGTGCTCCAAGTCACATATGCGCAGCTTTGCACGCCGCGCAGCGCGCCCCAGCGGCGCTCGGCCTCGAGCGCGCCAATAGCGTCGTTGACCACGCGCACCTGCGGGTAGCGCGCGGCCAGCGGTGCCTCCAGGGGCGCGCTCATCCAGTCGTTGGGCAGGCCGCGCGCCGCGCCGCCTAAGCCGCCGCAGATATTGGGCGCAGCCAGCTCCACCATATTGCCTTGCATCACAAATGGCCCGCAGCTGGACACCCCCACGCTGGCGATCTGCGCCTCGTTGATATCCAACTCGGCGCATGCCGTGCCAATGAGCCGGATGATCTGCTGGGCCAGCGCATCGCGCGTGCCCTCTTTGGCTGTAGGCTCAGCGTATCTGGCGTGCAGCTGCAAGTTGTGTGCAGACTGTGGATCGGCCAGTGACACAGCGACTTTGGTGCCGCCTATGTCAACACAGGCGTGGAATGCGGGAAGGCTCATGGGTTCTGATTATGCAGTGCGCTCGCGACGCGGCGGGCCAAATGACTCGCGAATGATCAGCTGCGTGGCTTCGAGCGCATGCAAATTGTCGGGCGCTTCACCCGCCATCGCGCGCAGCAGCAGGCGCGCTAGCTGGCGGCCGTTGTCAATAATATGGTGGTCAATCGTGGCCAAAGGCGGCTCGCTGTAGATGCCCGCTTCTGAGTTGCCGTAGCCAACCACTGCCACATCGTCACCTACCCGCAGGCCCACTGCTTTGATAGCCCGCATAGCGCCGATCGCCATGGCGTCGGTGACACACACAATAGCGGTCGGCGGCTTGGGCGAGGTCAGTAACTGGTGCGTTACTGATTCGCTCGAGGTGGCCGTCAGGTCTGTGTGGTGCACGCTGCAATCTGCTTGGTTCATGTGGCTTTCACGCAGCGCTTTGCGAAAGCCTTGCTCTCGCAAAGCGGCAAACGTCATGAGGGGGCTGGCGTTGATCAGCGCGATGCGGCGGTGGCCGTGGGCAATCAGCGCCTGTGTGGCCTGCGCAAACGCGCCTTCGTTGTCGGTGTCGACCCACGCATGCGGCGCGTTGTGCAGCGTGCGGCCCAAGGTCACAAACGGCATGCCGCGCTGCTGTAGCCATGCGATACGCGCGTCGTTGACCTGTGTGCGCACCAAAATCAACCCGTCTACGATGCGCGCTGACACAAAACGCTGCAGCTGGGGCATCTCCTGCTCACCCAGCGCAATCCCCACCGACAGCACAAACAGCTCGTGGCCCTGCAGCGCTTCTTCAACGCCTGAGATCAGCGCTGCAAACGAGGCTTCTTGGTATTTGGTTTGCTGCTGCGGATACAGCAGCGCTACAGCGCCGGTCTTGCCTGTGGCCAAGCGGTGCGCCACAGGATGCGGCTGGTAGTTCATGGCCTTGGCAGCCAGCTTGACGCGCGCGCGCGTGGCGGCGCTCACGTCTGTGTAGCCATTAAGGGCACGCGAGACGGTAGAGATCGACAAACCTAATGAATCAGCGAGAGCTTGGATCGACATAGTGGGTGCTTACAGTCATTCTGGCAGTGTAACAAATGGGCGGAAACGCTTTTGACTTGGCCGCACTCACAAGCTGTTCACACTATTAATACTATTAAATTAATAGCTAACTATTGAATATCCACGTCGGAAAACTGCCTAAAAAACCACCTAAAATTATGATTGCAATATGCCCCACGACCAACCCCCCCACTCCACCATGAACATCACCCGCATCACCGCTGTGCGCCACGGCGAAACCGCTTGGAACGTCGACACCCGCATCCAAGGCCAGCTGGACATTGGCCTGAACGCCAAAGGCCGCTGGCAGGCTGAGCGCGCAGGCGCGGCGCTGGCAGGTGAAGACATTAGCGTGGTCTACGCCAGCGATCTGTGGCGCGCCTACGATACTGCGCTGTCGATTGCCAAGCCCCACGGCCTGCAGGTGCTAACCGACGAGGGTCTGCGCGAGCGCGGCTTTGGCGAGTTTCAGGGCAAAACATTTGCCGAAATCGAGCTCGCGCACCCCGACATGTCATTGCTCTGGCGCAAGCGCGTACCCGATTTTGCCCCGCCCGGCGGCGAGTCGCTGCTGCACTTAAGAGAGCGCGTGATCAACTGTTTGAAAGCTTTGGCCGAGCAGCACCTAGGCCAGCATATTGCCGTGGTC
This sequence comes from Polaromonas sp., assembly GCA_031431335.1. Taxonomy (GTDB): domain Bacteria; phylum Pseudomonadota; class Gammaproteobacteria; order Burkholderiales; family Burkholderiaceae_C; genus JAAFIP01. Next base: position 23,005 of record JANPDG010000200.1, read on the forward strand.
AGCCACGGCGGTGTGATGGACATTCTGTATCGCGCCGCCACGGGGCTAGACCTGCAAGCCGCCCGCAGCTGGGACCTGCACAACGCCGCCATTAACCGCGTGCTGTACAACGGCGAGCATTTCAGCCTGGTTGGCTGGGCCGACACCAGCCACTTGGATGGCGCTGCGTTCGATGAAGGCACGGTGTGATAGTTTAGGTGACTTTTTAGGCATTTTCCAACGTGGATATTGGATAGTTAGCTATTAATTTAATAGTAACTTAACGATATTACAACGTCTATTCCCAACTGCGCTCCCCCGCGCTGTGTAACATGGCCTAGCTATCCGGACCGACTGGTGCCAAAATAACACCTGATTACAAAAGTTACGGAGGCGGGTGCGATGAGATTTTTGCGACTTTGCGGGGCCCTGGCGCTCAGTGCGGCGCTGGCTACAGCCAGCTTGGGTACGGCTTGGGCGCAGACCAAACCCGCCGCTGCATCCAAAAGTAACGCGGCCAATGCAGCCGTTGATAGCGGCAGTGCCATCGGCACAGTGGATTTGCTCAGTGGCACCGTCACCGTGACCGCGCTGTCCGGCACGCCGCGCGCCATCACGCCGGGCATGTCGCTGCAAGCGGGCGACACCATCAAGACCAGCAGCGACAGCGAAGCCCACGCCACCATGGCCGACGGCGCGTATCTGGCTGTGCGGGCTAACTCCACCATCAAAATCACTGCCTATGCTGCCAACGGCAACAACAAAGACACCTCACTGATCAGCCTGATCACTGGCAGCCTGCGCACGGTGACGGGCTGGATAGCCAAAAGCCGCCCCAAGGCCTACCGCATCAGCACACCCACCGCCACGGTAGGCGTGCGCGGCACCGACCACGAGGTGATCTACTACACCGCCGAAGACGCCGAAACCGAGGAAGAGGCTGGAACGCACAACATAGTCTACGAAGGCGCTACCACCCTAGAGACAGCCAAAGGCCGCGTGAATGTCAAGGTGGGTCAAGCCGCCTATATCCCTGTTGACGCCTTTATGCCCAAGCTGTACAGCAAAGTACTGCCGGTGTTTTTGATCCGCGCGCGCGGCCAGTACGACAGCGACGTGGTCGACCACCGCAACGCGCTGGACGGCATCATGCGCCGCAGCCTGATCGAGCGCGGCATCATGGTACCAGGGCAAAACCTGCAAGACGTGTTCAGGCGCATCGGCGGCGGCGACTATGTACCCAACAGCTACAACAGCCCAGGCGACAGAACGCCGGGCCAGCAGCGCCAAGTGCAAGGCGTGCAATCCGATATTTTTAAGCAAACCTTTGGTGGCCCAGGCAACACCAAAGAGCCCTTGCCCATGCCCTTTGGTTTGCCCGGTGGGGGCGGCAACCCGAATGCACCACCACCCATGAGCATGCCATCGCCCGGCGGCATGCCCTTTATGCCGCAGCGATAAAACTATCGCCTGCCGCAGCGATAAACCCATAGCTTACCGGGGCGATAATTGACTGAATGATCAAAAATCCCTTCATCGGTCTGACTGTAGACGCCATCGACACTCCCGCGCTGGTAGTTGACTTGGACGCAATGGAGCGCAATCTGGCAGCCATGCAGCGCTTTGCCACCCAGCACGGCGTGCGCCTGCGGCCCCACGCCAAGATGCACAAGTCGGGCGCGCTGTCGTTGCTGCAAATGCAGGCGGGTGCCGTGGGCGTGTGTGTGCAAAAAACCTCCGAGGCCTACGCGCTGGCTTCTGGCGGCGTGAGCAACATCTACATCAGCAACCAAGTGATTGCGCCGCTTAAATGTGAGCAGATCGCGCAGCTGTGCAGCAGCCTGTCTAGCGGCCTAGGCCAGCTGTCATTGGCAGTCGACAGCCTGCTGGGCATCGAGCGCATTGCGCACGCTATGGCAGCGCACGGCGGCATCAGCGTGCTGGACATTTATATTGAAATCGATGTGGGTCAAGCGCGCTGCGGTGTGCTGCCCGGCGAAGCAGCGGTGCCACTGGCACGCGCTCTGGTGCAGCACAAGAGTTTGCGCTTTGCAGGCTTGCAGGCCTACCACGGCCGCGCGCAGCACCTGCGCAGCGCGCATGAGCGCCGCACTGCCACAGCCTGCGTGGTGCAAGATGTGCAGCGTACCAAGTTAGCGCTAGAAGCCGCAGGGTTTCAAACTCCTTTGGTCACTGGCGCAGGCACCGGTACGTTCGTGCACGAGGCTACCAGCGGCGTGTATGGCGAGCTGCAAGCCGGCTCCTATCTGTTTATGGACGCCGACTACGCCGCCAACGAGCGTGACCCTGCGCAACCGCAGTTTGAGCACGCGCTGTTTGTCAAATCGCAAGTGCTCAGCCGCACCTGCAGCCCTGCAGACGACCGTGCAGTGATTGATGCGGGCCACAAAAGCCACGCCATCGACTCGGGCCTGCCGCGCGTGTGGGCAGGCCACCGGGCCGATTGGCAGTTCAGTAATGGCGGTGACGAGCACGGTATCTTGCGCGGCACTGCGTTGCCCAGTTTGGGCGATACGGTCTGGCTCATCCCTGGCCACTGCGACCCCACAGTCAACCTGCACAACCAGATGCTGGGCGTGCGCGGCGGCTTGGCGCGTGGCAGCGTTGAGCAGGTTATCAGGGTAGACGCCAGAGGCGCGCTGACCTGAAAATAAGACAATAGCCGCATGGAACAGATCATCGTCTACGCCACCCCTGTGTTTCTCGTGCTGATACTGGCCGAGCTGGCATGGGGCTGGCGTTTGCAGCGCCTAGGCAAGGGGCGCAGCACCTACCGCTTGGCTGACGCCATCAATAGCATGAGCCTGGGCATGATGAGCCAATTCACAGCGGTGTTCTTTAGGTTTTTGCGCATTGGTTTGTACACCTTGGTCTACGCGCACATCAGCTTGGTGCCCACAGACGCAGCGCGGGTGTTTTGGGGCACTTGGTACGGCATTTTTTTGGCCTTGGTGCTCTATGATTTTTGCTATTACTGGCTGCACCGCGCAGGCCACGAGGTGGCTATTGTCTGGGCGGCCCACGCCGTGCACCACCAAAGCCAAGACTACAACCTGTCCACCGCCCTGCGCCAAACTAGCAGTGGGGTGCTGCTGTCCTGGCTGTTTTTTGTGCCCATGGCGCTGGCTGGCGTGCCGCCTTATGTGTTTGCCATCGTCGCGCTGATCGACTTGCTCTACCAGTTTTGGGTGCACACCGAGCATGTGCCCAAGCTGGGCTGGTTTGACCGCTGGTTTTGCAGCCCGTCGAACCACCGCGTACACCACGCCGTGAATGACGCCTATCTGGACAAAAATTACGGCGGTATTTGGATGGTGTGGGACCGCATGTTTGGCACTTTTAAGGACGAAGACCTGGCCAACCCCTGCGTCTACGGCACCCGCGCCCCGCTCAACAGCTGGGACCCGCTGTGGGCCAACGCCGAGGTGTACGCCAGCCTAGGCAAAGACGCATGGCACGCCCGCAGCTGGACAGACAAGCTGCGCGTCTTGCTCAAGCCGCCCGGCTGGCGGCCAGCGGATGTGGAGAAGCGTTTTCCTAAGCCAGCTTTTGATTTGCAATCGGTACGCAAGTTTGACTCACCAGTGAGCCCTGGCGCGCAAGTGTTAGCTTTTGCTGTGCTGCTGGTGATGCTGCAAAGCGCAGGTATGTTTTTGTGGTTTGCAGCGCGCATGCCGCCAGCCGGCTGGGCGTGGGGCGCAGGGCTGATGCTGGCCACCCTGTGGGTGCAAGGCGCGCTGCTGCAGGCGCGGGTGTCGGTGCGCGTGGCGCTGGTATGGTTCGCCGCTTTGGTTGCTGCAATTTTTCTGTCCCCGTTACCGCAGTGGATTAGTCTGGTGCAATACAACCAAGAGTTTTTCAGCTTTTTGAAATAGGCTTGTGAGAGACAGGTTTCACCCGCCACTGGCGAACAAGTCCACACCGTTTTTAGGCGGTACCACCCCCAGGTGTTTATAGGCAGCCAGTGTGGCAATGCGCCCACGCGGTGTGCGTTGCAAAAAGCCTTGTTGAATCAAAAACGGCTCAATCACGTCTTCAATCGTGTCGCGCTCCTCGCCAATGCTGGCCGCAATATTGTCCAGCCCCACGGGGCCACCGTCGAAGCGGTGAATCACACATTCGAGCAGCTTGCGGTCCATGATGTCGAAGCCCTGCGGATCAACGTCTAGCATTTTGAGCGCCAGGTTGGCTATGTCTAGCGTAATGATGCCTTTGCCTTTCACGTCTGCATAGTCGCGCACGCGGCGCAGCAGGCGGTTGGCAATGCGCGGGGTGCCGCGCGAGCGACGTGCTATTTCAAAGCCGCCGTCCTCGTCCGTGGGCGCGTTCAGTAGCGCTGCGCTGCGCTTGACGATGCGTGCTAACTCCTCAGACGTATAAAACTCCAGCCGCGACACAATGCCAAAGCGGTCGCGCAGCGGGTTGGTCAACATGCCCGCGCGCGTGGTGGCGCCTACGAGCGTGAAGGGTTGCAAGTCCAGCTTGATCGAGCGCGCCGCAGGGCCTTCGCCAATCATGATGTCAATTTGGTAGTCTTCTAGCGCAGGGTACAAAATCTCTTCCACCACGGGGCTTAGGCGGTGAATTTCGTCGATAAACAGGACATCGTTTTTTTCTAAGTTGGTTAGCAGCGCCGCCAAATCTTTAGGCTTCTCCAGCACCGGCCCCGAGGTTTGGCGCAAGTTCACGCCCAGCTCGTGCGCAATGATGTGCGACAGCGTGGTCTTGCCCAAGCCCGGCGGCCCAAAAAGCAGCACATGGTCCAGCGCCTCGTTGCGCATCTTGGCCGCGCCAATAAAAATCTCTAACTGTTCACGCACTTTGACCTGACCCACATACTCGTCCAAGAGCTTAGGCCGCAGCGCCCGCTCAATCGCCTCTTCTTTGGGTGAGTCAGGCGTAGCCGAGATCACGCGGTTAGACGCGCGCTCGGGCATGGAAAAATTATCGGTTTGAATGGTCATTTCGCCAACGCCTTCAAAGCCAACTTAATCCCCTCGCTCACCCCACACTCCGCAGGCAGCGCTTTGAGCGCCAGTGCCGCGTCTCGGTCGCTGTAGCCTAGTGCGATCAGGGCTTGCAAGATGTCGGCTTGGTTGTCGTTGGTG
>JANPDG010000201.1:0-12878 GCA_031431335.1 Polaromonas sp.
GTTGACCTTAACCTGGTCGCCCCACTGCACGCGCTGGCCAATGTGGGCAGGCGTGTTGTTGACCGATATGCGTCCCTCGGTGATGAGCTGCTCCATCTCCAGGCGCGAGCCTAGGCCAGACTGGGCTAGCACTTTGTGCAGCTTCGGGCTCTCGGGCTGGGGCAGCAGCACGCGCTTGGGCAAGGCCACTTGCTCATCTTCATCATCAGCATCCAGCTGGCCAGAGATCACGTCTAAAAACTGGTACACCTTAGCGCCAACTGCAGGCTCAGGCTGAGCTGCAGGCGCAGGGCTAGAGTTAAAACTGACCACTGTGGCTGCGCTAGCCACTGCTGGTTCTGGCTCTTGTGGCGCTGCCTCGGCTAGAAGCACTTCGGCATCTAGGGCTGGTTCGGGCGCTGCGGCAGGTTTGGATCTGGCACGCGGCTTGGCAGGTGGTTTGGCATCTGCTTTGGCAGGTTCTGAAGATTCAGTTCCAGCAGTCTGAGCCATCTGATCCTCTGGCTCGGCCAGTTCCACCACTTTAGGTTTGCGCGGTGCGCGCGGTTTTTTGAGTTTGACTTCTGACGCTGCAGCAGCGTCCAAAGAAGGGGCTGTGGTATCAGGAACAGTAGGTTCAGTCATGGCGCGGGGCCTCGCAAGTAGCGTTAGGAGTGTCTGCGGACATATCAGTCTCGGTGCTTGTTTCCGTTGTTGCGACAGTGGCATCTGCTTGCGCGGTGTGGTTCGCCAAGCTTTGCTGCGGGCTGCCCGTCACATGCTCTAGCGACTCGCCATCGCCCATCAGCTGGGCTTGCGCATCGTCTACAGCGTCATTAGCAGGCTCGTCTGCTTCGCTGGCTGCAGCGTTTGCGTCATTGGCAGATTCAGTGGCCAAGTCACTCATGCTCTCAGTCAAGCCCAGTTGCTCCAGCGCGCTAGTTTGCGCGGCGGTGTTGTCAAGAGAAGGCAGTTGGTTCAGCGACTCCAGCCCCAAGTCGTCCAAAAACTGCTTGGTGGTGGCAAACAGCGCTGGGCGGCCCACGGTCTCGCGGTGGCCAATCACCTCAACCCAGCCCCGGTCTTCCAGCTGCTTGATGATGAGCGAATTGATCGTCACGCCGCGAATGTCTTCCATGTCGCCGCGCGTGCACGGCTGGCGGTAGGCGATGATGGCCAGTGTTTCCAGAGTAGCTCGGGTATATTTGGGCGGCTTTTCGGGGTGCAGGCGGTCTAGGTACTCACGCATCTGAGGGCGGCTCTGAAAGCGCCAGCCAGTGGCCACGCTCACCAGCTCCACGCCCTTTTGCGCCCAGTCCAGCTGCAAATCGTCCAGCAAAGTCTTGATCGTATCTGCGCCCAGCGCATCGTCAAACAGTGTGCGCAGCTCGCGCACTTGCAGCGGCTGGTTGGCACAGATTAAAGCGGTCTCAAGAACGCGCTTGGCATCCACGGTATTCATCGGGTCAGGTTCCCTGCGGTTAATCAATACACCACCTGCACTGGAACTGATCCAGCTTGGGCGGGCAAAACTACAAAATAAGGTGTTGGGGTGTCAAAAGACAGTTTGGCGCGCAGTGCACGCCGACATCATCTGGTGGGGTTCAAAGACATCCCAAATCCAGGCTATTTCACGCATTGTAGCGCAGGGTTTGAAAGAGATTGGGAATGACACAATTGCCATCCAAAAACTAAGCTTCAGCATAAAACTGCTATAAATTTTTAATGTATTCTAAAGGTTCCTAGTTTGAACACGCTAAACAATTGCAAGCTATGAACCAGCTTGACTACAACAACCTTTACACCACTGCGAGTGACCACTTGCCCTTGCAAGAAGCGCTGGACATTCACTATGCTTTGAATCCACAATTTACCCATTGGTATAAGTACCAAAGCCCCGCAGCAAAAAAGCTAGTCAAGGCACATGACATATCTCACCTTTTATTTGGCTGTGACACGCAGTTGATGGGCGAAATGCAGGTGCAGTTATGGGCCAAGTTTGCAGTGCAGCCTTTGAGCTGGCGCGAAACCTTGGCGTACGCCCGCGATAAGGAAAGCAAAGTGCTCCTAAAAAACCCGGTAGGCTACCCTCACATGCTGATCTTTTTTCTTCAAAACTTTGCGCAAGTCAAAAAGATCAAGACAAAAGCCGCAAAAATGTCAAAAAAATGGCGGTATTTTAAGGAAGACGACTATTTATCAAAACCACTGGGTGCCATACGCGTTGAATACGGCATAGTGATTTAAATAACCTGCTCTGCGCTTACTTTTAGCCATTTTTATCTACATCCCCGTCAACCCCAGCTCCTCGCAAGTGCGCGCCAAATCTTCTGGCAGCGGCGCAATAAACGACATCTCCTCGCCCGTCATAGGGTGCGCAAAGGCCAGTCGCTCAGCGTGCAGGGCTTGGCGCTCTAGCCCGGCGGCCGGTGCACCGCCATACACTGCGTCGCCCACCAGTGGGTGGGCGATGTGGGCGGCGTGGACGCGAATTTGGTGGGTGCGGCCGGTGTGCAGCTTGCAGCGCAGCAGGCAGTAGCTGCGGTCGTCTATGTTGCTTTGATCGCGGCCCAGGACAGCGGCCTTGACGGGCGCGCTGCTGGCAGGCTTAGCCGTATCGTTTACATCATTTTTGGAAGAATTTAGGGCAGTTTTCCGACGTGGATGTTCAATAGTTTGCTTCGAATTTGATAGTAACTCAAAGTCTGTCATGGCTTCTTTGCCGCTACCGCGCGACAGGTCGACCACGGCCATGCGCAGGCGGTTTTTGATGTCGCGGCCTATGGCGGCATCGACCCTGCGGTGCACCTCACCGGGCCAGGCGCGGTGGCCGATGGCGATGTACTGGCGGCTCACGTCGCGCGCGGCGATCAGCGCTACCAGTGCGTCCATGCACAGGCGGGTGCGCGCTACCACCATCAGGCCGCTGGTGTCTTTGTCTAGTCTGTGGACAATGCCTGCTCTGGGCAGCTCGGCGCACTGCTTGTCGTGGGCCAGCAGGCCGTTGAGCAGCGTGCCGCTCCAGTTGCCCGCAGCGGGGTGCACCACTACGCCAGCGCGTTTATTGACAATAAGCAGGTGTTCGTCTTCAAACACGATGTCCAGGTGCATTTGCTCGGGCTTAAAGGCCAGGCTTTGCGGTGTGGGGCGCAGGGTAATGCTGACTACATCGGCCACTTTGAGCTTGGCGGCGCTTTTGGTGGCTACTTTGCCGTTGATCAGCACGGCACCATCATCGGTGAGCTGCTGCAAATAGCTGCGAGAAAACTCTTGTACCAGCTCCACCAGCACGCGGTCTAGCCGCTGGCCGTGCAGGTGCACGGGCACATCAAAAGTGCGCAGCTCGTGGCCGTGTTCGCTGGGGTCGCCAGCGTCGTCAAGCTCACCGCCCGCATCAGCAAGGTCGGTGGCCAGCAGCGCGTTGGCGTCCAGTGCGGTAGCGGGACGGGACGGGTCAGTCGATATAATGGAATGCACGAAGTTTATTTGAGTCAGGATCAGCCATATGGCACTTGCATTATCAGCGGCCTTGCCGCTCAAATCACCTCGCGGTGTAACTATTACGGCGCGGGCATGCTTATTGGCAGTCTCTCTGGTGGTATTAGGCGGCTGCAACACGACAGTGGTAGACAAAACCGACGCTTGGTCGCCTAACAAAATCTACACCGAAGCCAAAGACGAAGCCAACTCAGGCGCCTACGACAAAGCCGTGGTGCTGTACGAAAAGTTAGAGGGCCGCGCCGCAGGCACCGCCCTGGCCCAGCAAGCGCAGATTGACAAGGCGTACGCCCAGTACAAAGCAGACCAAGTGGCCCAGTCCATTGCCACACTCGACCGCTTTATGAAGCTGCACCCCACCAGCCCAGCGTTTGACTACGCGCTGTACCTCAAGGGGATTGTTAATTTCAACGAAAACCTAGGTTTGTTTGGCAACTTGTCCCGTCAAGACCTGTCTGAGCGTGACCAAAAAGCGGCCAAGGAGTCGTTTGAAGCATTTAAAGAGTTGACCACCCGCTTCCCAGACTCTAAGTACAGCCCCGACGCGCGCTTGCGCATGACCTATATCGTTAATTCGATTGCCAACTACGAGGTGCATGTGGCGCGCTACTACTACAGCCGAGGCGCGTATGTAGCCGCCATTGGCCGCGCCCAAACCGCCATCACCGACTACGAAAAAGTCCCCGCAGCGGAAGAAGCCCTGTTCATCCTGACCCGCAGCTACGACGCACTGGGCATGACCCAACTGCGTGACGACACCAAACGGGTGATGGAGCAGACCTATCCTAAAAGCGACTATTTGACGCAGGGCTTTAAATCTAAATCTGGGCCTTGGTGGAAGATTTGGTAGATTTTTAGGTACTTTTCCGACGTGGATATTGGATAGTTTGCTATTTAATTAATAGCATACAAGCACTACCGCAGTGCATCCACAGCACTCTCAAACTCCTGGGCCGTAAAGATGCGGCGCATCGGCGGCAGTGCGTTGAGCAGGCGTTTGCCGTAGCCCATTTGTACCAAGCGGGTGTCACACACCACCAGCATGCCGCAGTCTGTCTCGCGGCGAATCAAGCGGCCCGCGCCTTGCTTGAGTGACACAGCGGCCTCGGGGACAAAATAGTCGTTGAACGGGCTGCGGCCCTCGGATTCGATCTTTTGGGCTCTGGCCTCGACCAGCGGGTCGCCCGGCGGGGGGAAAGGCAGCTTGTCGATGATGACCATCTGCAGCGCGTTGCCAGGCACATCAATGCCCTCCCAAAAGCTGGCTGATGCCACCAGCACGCAGCCGGGAGGCTTGGCTTGAGAGCTGGGGTTTGGCGCACTCTCGCCGCCTTGGTTGCGAAACCGCTCCACCAGCTCGCGCTTGGGCGCACTGCCTTGGACTAGCACCACAATGCCGCTGCCGTCCAAGCTCTCGGCCAAGTCGTCGCCAATGGCTTTGAGGGCACGCAGCGTGGTGGTGAGCACCAGTGTGCGACCGCCCAAGCGGCGCACGGCCTTGGCAGCTAGGTCGGCCACGGCCAGTGTGTGGCCAGCGTCTTTGGGCTGCGGCAGGTGGCGCGGCACATACACGGTGGCTTGTGTGGCGTAGTCAAACGGGCTGCTGGCCTGCAGCACTTGGGCGCTTTGCAGGCCGCAGGGCTGGGTAAACCAGCTGAGTTTGTCGTCATCTCCCAGCGTGGCCGATGTAAAGATATAGCTGCGCTGGCGGCGCTCCAAGTCAAGCGCTTCGTTCTCGCTGGTTTGCACCACACCGTCTTTGTCCAAACCCAGCAAACGCCTGCGCACCGTGCTGGCAATGTCCAGCGGCGACTCCACTAAGCGCAGCTGCACGCCTACGTCTAACCAGCGCACAGCGCCCGTTGCGCAGGCTTGGGTAAACGCCAGTGACTGCTCGGCCAACATGCTGGCGCGCTCGTGCAGGCGCACAAAATCTGGCGCTATCTCGCTGACCGTGGCCAAGCCTTCGCAGGCCAGTCCCAGTGCGGCGTCCAGGTCTAGCAGCGCCTGGGTCCATTGCGCTTCTACCAATCCTTCGGGCATTGCGCCTTTCCAGCGCACGCGGGCATTTGCAGGCTGCTTGCCCACCACCAAGCGCAGCTCGCGCGTGGCGCGCTCTACCCCGCCCACCAGGCTTTGCCAGTCCACCAAGCCGCGCGCCAGCGTGAGGCCGGCGGCCAGCATATCGCGGGCAAAGTCCAGCAGCTGGCCGGTGCTCAAGTTGTTGCCTAAAAACTGCACACCGGTTTCGTTCAGCTGGTGCGCCTCGTCAAATATCGCCACCCGCACGCTGGGCAGCAGCTCGGCCATGCCCGACTCGCGCACCGCCAGGTCGGCAAAAAACAAATGGTGATTCACCACCACCAGGTCAGCCGCCAGCGCCTCGCGCCGCGCCAAGCTGACATGGCAGGCTTTGAACTTGGGGCACTGGCTGCCCAGGCAGTTGTCCCGCGTAGACGTGACCAGCGGGATGATGCTAGAGCGCTCATCCAGGCCGGGCACCTCGGCCAAATCGCCTGTAAACGTGGCCTGCGCCCATTCCTCGATGCGGGCCAGCGTGCGGACGCTAGCGCGGTCTTGGCCCACCTCGTGGCGAGCCAAGGCCATGCGGTGCAGGCACAGGTAGCTGCCGCGCCCTTTGAGCAGGGCAATGCGCACCGGCAAGCCCAGCGCCTGCACTAAGCGAGGCACGTCGCGGCTGAACAACTGGTCTTGCAAAGCCTTGGTGGCCGTGGACACCATGACGCGTGCACCCGACAGTAGGGCAGGAACAAGGTAAGCGAATGTTTTTCCAATACCGGTGCCGGCTTCGACTACCAGCGCTCCGCCGTCCTCAATGGTTTGGGCCACGGCCATGGCCATGTCCCGCTGGCCTGCGCGTGGGGCAAACTCTTCGGTGGCGCGTTCTAGTACCCCGCCAGCGGTAAACGCCGTGCGTACCTGGTCTTGCAGGCTCATCAGGCGGGCTCTTTCCCGTCGATGGTGCTTTGCAGCTGGGCTATTTGGTCGCGCAGGGCCAAGCGGCGTTTTTTTAGGCGGCGCATCAGCAGTTCATCGGGCTTTTGGCTAGGTGGCAAAGCGCTGGCCGCCTGGGCCAACTGGTCAATACTGGCGTCCAGGTCAGCGTGCTCCATTTGCAGCTCAATCAGCTGACGCGAAGGGGAATGTAGGTTAGAGTCCAAAGGTAGCTTATAGTGCACTGTGTATGCACTGATAATAGTTGCAATACAGTGTGATTGCACGGCATATTTATGCTGGCAAGCAACATATTGAGACAACCTCTAAAGATAGCTAAAGCATATGGCCAAGGGATTTCGAATTACTGCTTCTACCGGCATCCACAAGGGTGACCGCGAATACCAGCAAGACCAAGTCGTTTTGCTCAACCATCCGCGCCATACGGGCTGCGTGCTCGGTGTGGTGGCCGACGGAATGGGAGGGCGCAGCGGCGGACGCAAAGCGTCTGACCAAGTCATGATGACAGCGCAGCAGCTGTTTGAACGCTACTCGCCCGATGTGGACGACGCCCCCAGCGTGCTGCGCCAGCTGGTGCAAGAAGCGCATATCGTCATCAAGCTCACCGCCATCTCGTCTGAGCAAGAGCCTCACAGCACCGTGTGTGCGTTTTTAATCAATCCAGCAGGCGATTGCCATTGGGTGCACGCAGGCGACAGCCGTATCTACCACTACCACGGTAACAAGCTGGTCAAGCGCACCATGGACCACTCGTATGTGCAAACCTTGGTTGACAAGGGCGAGATCACCGAAGAAGAAGCCAATGTGCACCCGCAGTCCAATATTTTGATGGGCTGCCTAGGCACCGAGGACGACCCGGTGATCGATGTGCACTATGTTCCCTCTCTGCGCCCCGGTGACACACTCATGAGCTGCAGCGACGGCGTGTGGCACTACTTTAGCAATACCGAGCTGGGCTCGGTGCTGTCGGCGCTCACGCCGCGCGAGGCGACTGAGTTTTTGATCGACAAGGCCCGCACACGTGCGCGGGGCACGGGGGATAACTTGTCTTTGGTAGTGGTCAAACTAGAGCCTTTGGGCTCAGAGGCCGCCGCACCGATTGAGATTCCCTCAATCAACAGCCTACGCTAAGACCACACCACAGCGGTATTGACTGCGCGCTTTATTGCCCAGGTATAGGCAATGGCGCAGCGCTTTTACTCGGCTTTTTAAGTGCCCTAGGCTCACTGGCAGAGTCTGCCGCTGGCTTGGCTGCCGCCAGCTTGGCATTTATTGCGTCGCGCTTGGCCTTGGCTTGTTGCAACCGTCCTTCATAGCGCTCTTTGTTCTGCGCAGCGCGGGCCAGTTTTGCCTGCCGAGCAGCGGCTTTGCTGTCAGACTGGTTTTGCTTGTTAGCCATATCGCCTGCCCGCGATTGAGCCGCTTTGTCGTTGGCATCGCGGTCTGCCGTTTGCTGCACCAAGCGCTCTTTGCGCCGCTCGTTGACCACCAGTGCCTCGCCTCGCCGCTCTGAGACGGCCAATTGCTGCTCAGGCGAGGTTTTATCTTCGCTGCGCTGCAGTTGCTCCACACCCAAGCGCTTGCGCTGAATATCGTTAAGAGAGACCTCTTGGCGTTTGAGGTCAGCCAAACGGCTACTGCGCAAGTCGCGCGCGCGGGCCAAGCAGCCACTGACCTCGAAGCGCTGGTAACACGTTGTTTTCTCGGTCGCATAAGCTGTTTCGGCGTCAGCTCGGTTTTGTTTGATTCGCAGGCGCTCTGCGCTGTCGTTTTGCGCTGCAGTGGCAGACATGCCAGCTGCATTAGAGGGGTTATTTTGAGAGATTACCGTCATGGATATTAGTAATTTAGCTATTAAAATAATAGTGACCTTACTGGTAATCCAAGCCCGGTAGTGTAGTGGTACAAACTTCGTCATAGCCTAATGGTACACAGCTTCAGGTCAGGCCAGTGTCTACCGTGCGCCGCTCTAGTGCCAAAAACTCAGTCGACTGCATCTCGCTTAGCCGCGACGCGGTGCGCGGAAACTCGTGGGCCAACGGCCCTTCGGTGTACAACTGCTCGGGCGGCACCGCAGCCGACATAATGAGCTTGACGCGCCGGTCATACAGCACATCCACCAGCCAGGTAAAGCGCCGCGCCTCTGAGGCGTGGCGCACAAACATTTGCGGCACATTGCTCAGCAGCACGGTGTGAAACTGCGTGGCCAGCTCCAAATAGTCGTTTTGGCTACGCGGCCCGCCGCACAGTGTTTTAAAGTCAAACCACACAATGCCGCCTGCTTTGCGCTTGGCCTGGATCACGCGGGCTTCAATGTGCAGCACTGGGTCTTCATCGCGGGTCTCTGCCAGCTCAGTAAAAGCTATTTCCATCGCTTGATCAGCTTCTACGCCCAGTGGCGTGTGATAGAGCTTGACTTTCTCCATTGTGCGGCGGCGGTAGTCTACCCCGTTGTCTACGCTGATCACCTGCATGTGCTCTTTGAGCAGCTCGATAGCCGGCAGGATGCGCGTACGGTGCAGTCCGTTGGGGTACAAGCCATCAGGGTGAAAATTGCTCGTAGTCACCATACCCACGCCGTTTTTAAACAGCGCGTCCAGCAGCCGATGCAAAATCATCGCGTCGGTAATGTCGGCCACATGAAACTCGTCAAAACACAGCAGGCGGTAGCGCTTAGCCATGCGCTTGCCCAGCTCGTCCAGCGGGTTCACGGTGCCCTGCAAGTCAGCCAGCTCACGGTGCACCTCGCGCATAAACTCGTGAAAGTGCAAACGCGTTTTGCGCTGTATTGGCACAGCGTTATAAAAGCAGTCCATCAAAAAGCTCTTGCCCCGCCCCACTCCGCCAAACATGTACACACCCTTGGGAATGTCAGGGCGATTGATGAGCTTTTTAAATACGTTAGAGCGCTGGTCTTTGTAGTCAGCCCAGTCCTCAGCACACTGCTCCAGCGCCTCCACCGCTTTAAGCTGCGCAGGGTCACTGGTGTAGCCGCGCTGCGCTAGCTCTTGATGGTATTGTGTGGTGACACTCATTGCGCAATTGGAGTCAAACAGCCAAACTTCCGGACGCAGAGGATGCAAAAAAGAAACAAAAAAACACAAAATTAGCCGCCAAACACTGCATTGCTATTTTCATAATTTTGGTTTTATTTTCTTTGTCTTCTTTTGCGTACTTTGCGTAATCTTTGCGTCCTCTGCGTCCGAAAGTTTGGTATTCTGAAGTTCGTAATTTAAAGATTTAGAAGTTCAAAGTCCGCTTATCCACCGCCAAAGCCGCTTCCTTGGTCGCCTCAGACAGTGAAGGGTGCGCATGGCAGATGCGGGCGATGTCTTCGCTGCTAGCGCGGAATTCCATGGCTACCACCGACTCAGCAATCAACTCGCTGGCATACGGTCCCACAATGTGCACGCCCAAGATTTCGTCTGTCTTGGCATCCGAAATCATCTTGACCATGCCCGTAGTGTCACCCAGCGCCCGTGCACGGCCATTGGCCATGAAGGGGAAGCTGCCCGCCTTGTAGGCACGGCCTTCGGCTTTGAGCTGCTGCTCATTTTGGCCCACCCAGGCAATCTCAGGCGAGGTGTAAATCACCCAAGGTACAGTGTTGAAGTTAACGTGCCCATGCTGGCCGGCAATACGCTCAGCTACTGCCACGCCCTCTTCCTCGGCCTTGTGCGCAAGCATGGGGCCGCGCACCACGTCACCCACCGCCCACACATTGGGCAAGTTGGTTTTGCAGTGGTCATCCACCACCACCATGCCGCGCTCGTCCAGCTTCAGGCCAATGGTGTCTGCGCCCAAGCCAATGGTGTTAGCCGTACGACCAATGGAGATGATCAGCTTGTCCACATCCAAACTCACAGCTTCGCCTTTGGCGTTTGTGTAAGCAATCGACACACCCTTTTTGCTGTTCTTAATTTCGCCAACTTTCACGCCCAGCTCAATCTTCAAGCCTTGCTTGTCAAACGCCTTCTTAGCTTCTTTGGCAATCTGCTCGTCCACAGCGCCCAAGAACGTTGGCAAACCTTCCAAAATAGTCACGTCAGAACCCAAGCGACGCCATACCGAGCCCATCTCTAGACCGATAACGCCTGAGCCGATCACGCCCAGCTTTTTAGGTACCGACGGAATCTTCAAAGCGCCATCGTTGGACAAAATATTTTCTTCGTCAAACGGTGCACCGGGCAACGCGCGCGCGTTAGAACCCGTAGCCACAATAATGTGCTTGCCCGAAATCACTTCGCTGGCGGTGCCCGCCACGTTGATCTCATACAAACCATCCTTAGCTGCCACAAACGAGCCACGGCCATGAAAGAACGTCACTTTGTTCTTTTTAAACAAGTACAAAATACCGTCGTTGTTTTGCTTAATGACCGTGTCTTTGCGGCCGAGCATTTTGCCAATGTCAATGCTCAGGTCTCTCAACCCAATACCGTGATCAGCAAAGTGATACCCCGCCTGCTCAAAATGCTCCGAGCTTTGCAGCAATGCCTTGGATGGAATGCAACCTACATTGGTACAGGTGCCGCCAGGTGCTGGCCCGCCTTTAGAGTTTTTCCACTCATCAATACAAGCCACTTGGAAACCCAACTGCGCGGCGCGGATTGCAGCAATATAGCCACCCGGGCCGCCGCCGATGACGATCACGTCGAATTGCTTACTCATAGTTCATTCGCTTTCAATTTAAGAAGTTGGCCGTTGCGTTGAACGACAAGATAAGTATTGGTTTGCTTGGCCAGCTCCTGCGCACGAAGCGCTGCGCGAGCGAGCGCAGCAGGAATGCCGCGCAAGTCTGGATTTTTCGCCTCAGATATGGGACGCAAGTTCTCGGGTTTGTAGGAATTCATTTTGTTTGCAGTCCAAGATTTGTAGTCAATGCCCGGGGTATTGAGCGGATGCCAAGACATCTACCAAGTTTTTGCAGGCATTCTCGAACTTCTGTGGTGTTCGAGAGGAGGCATCTGACATCAAAAAAACATCCATCAAACTCGTTATTGTTTGATCAACTCCACACGCCTATTTTTCGCTTTTCCTGCATCGGTACTGTTATCCGCAATGGGATTTTTATCACCGAAACCAGCTGCACTTAAGCGCGATTTATCGATACCTGCAGTAACTAACGCATCAAGCACAGTTTTCGCTCGTGCTGTTGATAATTCGGCGTTGCGTTTAGCATCACCTACGTTGTCGGTGTAGCCATTCAAAGCGAGCTTGAGTGCAGCACTATTTTGCAAGACTTTTTGAATTTGATTAACAGCTTCCTTTCCATCAGATTTAAGCGTTGCCTTATCCGTGTCAAAGTTTATTTGTAGAACAGCTTTGCCGCTTGCTGCTAAATCTTTTTCAATGCCCTCTGCAGAAATCATGGTGAGAGCCAGTGATTTTGGTTGATCGACTTGCAGGATTGAAATCTTGCCACCAGCTTCAAATCCGTAGATCGTGTACTGAATCCAAATTTCTTTGTCAGCGGTGCGGATCAAAAACGTTTTGAGTCGGTCGAGTTGGTTGTAGTCTAAAGTAAAGCCGTAGTCACGCTCAAGCAACACTTTTTCGCCAACACGTTTTATTTCCTCATTAGTAATCGGTGTGCCTTTGTTAGTTTCAACAGCACCGAGTGCCAGCAAGCCTTCGTAATAACTTTTCTCAAGCAATAACACGTTGCTTTTGTCACGCTCACGGTCAATCGGCTCAATATAAGCCTTGAATGATTTACCGTCCTTTGGTACTAGTTTTCCACTTACGGCGAAATACTCCCTGCCCAGATCGCTTGCACTGCCCCCATTGTGTTTAAATCGCTCAGGAGCATTTAGGTAAGGAAACTTACCTAAATCTTTAGACGTAACAGCTACGCTAGAAACATCAAATTCAGATGTTTTGTTGGACTCAATAGCTGCAGCTGCTACGGGAACTGGAGATGCCGACGCAGGTGCAGATGCAGATTGCGGCGTATCGACGCCTTTAGTCGTTGGTGTTTGCGCTGGTTTTTTGCCGCAAGCAGCCAGGATCAATACAAGAAGTAGTAATGAAATTTTGTATGTACGTTTCATTTTTAGA
The DNA here is from genome assembly GCA_031431335.1 of Polaromonas sp. Taxonomy (GTDB): domain Bacteria; phylum Pseudomonadota; class Gammaproteobacteria; order Burkholderiales; family Burkholderiaceae_C; genus JAAFIP01. Next base: position 12,511 of record JANPDG010000201.1, read on the forward strand.
CCTCATGAGCGTTAAATATCAAATAACAAGCGAGCCGGATCTTCCAGTGCATCTTTCATCGCCACCAACCCTAGCACGGCTTCGCGACCATCAATGATGCGGTGGTCGTAGCTCATGGCGAAGTAGTTCATCGGGCGAACCACCACTACGCCGTTCTCGACCACGGCACGGTCTTTGGTGGCGTGCACGCCGAGGATGGCGCTCTGCGGTGGGTTAATGATGGGGGTAGACATCATGGAGCCGAAGGTGCCGCCGTTACTGATGGAGAAGGTGCCGCCGGTCATATCTTCCATGCCCAGCTTGCCTTCCGCAGCTTTTTTACCGAATTCTGCAATCTTCTTCTCAATATCGGCAAAGCTCATTTGGTC
>JANPDG010000202.1:0-3542 GCA_031431335.1 Polaromonas sp.
GCCAACCGCAGTCCCGTAAACTGCCAGCGTGCATCGGTGGGAAAGAAGTTTCGGTAAGTTGCCCGAATATGTGCGCGCGGTGTGGCGCATGAGCCGCCGCGCAATACATATTGGTTCACCATGAATTTGCCGTTGTATTCGCCTACTGCGCCTTCCCAAGCTTGGTAACCGGGATAGGCCTGATAGCTACTGCTAGTCCACTCCCATACATCGCCCAGGGCTTGCATCAGGCCAAAGCCTTGCTTAGCTAGAGGCATAGGGTGCAGCGCACGCGACTCGACAAAATTGCCTGCCGCGACATGCTGCTCATGCTGGGGGGCTACTGCCACTTCCCACTCTGCTTCAATGGGCAAGCGTGCACCTTGGTAGGCGCTGTTGGTGGTAGATTTCCAGCGTGCAAAAGCATCAGCTTCAAAATAGCTGATGTGGGTGATGGGCGTGTGGGGGTCAATCGGTACTTGGCCGTGCAGGGTAAAGCTGTGCCAGCCGTCGTGCGGGCGATCGATGGAGTCCTTGATGCCAAGCGGTTGGCTCCAATACATAGGAGCAGACACGCCTTGTGCGCGTACCCAGTCCCAGCCAGCAGACAGCCACCAGCGGGCGTCGCTGTAGCCACCGGCCTGCATAAACTCTAGCCATTCGCCGTGCGTGACTAAGCGGTTCATTAGCGCGTAGGGTGAAAGGTAGGTGCTGTGGCGTGGAGTTTCGTTGTCAAACGCAAAGCCCGCACCCTCGTGGCCTGTCTGCAGCAAACCGCCCTTAAAGTGCAACCATTGCGCGGCTACGGGTGCAACCGCAGCCAGCGGCCAGGCTTTTTGGTAGACAGGCAGCAGCGCATTGCATGAGAGCAGGTGTTTCACATCTGTCAGCAAGAGCTCTTGGTGCTGTTGCTCATGCTGCAAACCTAGTTCAACCAGCGCAAGTAATTCACTGCTTTGGTGTGTAGCCAGCAGCAATTGCATGCGCGCGTCTACTTGCTTGCGCCAAGCCAGCACTTCGGTCAAGTTGGGGCGCGTGAGTAAACCGCGCTGTGCACGCGGGTGTTTATCACCCACCGCGTTGTAGTAGCTATTGAATAGCACGCGAAAAGCGGCGTTAAAAGGGGCGAAATCAGATTCGAATTTTTCTAAGATAAAGGTTTCAAAAAACCAAGTCACATGGGCCAAATGCCACTTCACGGGGCTGGCGTCTGGCATGGACTGGGCTTGACAATCTTCGGCGCCGAGCGGCGCTGCCAGTTCTCTGTTTGTAGCCGCACGCTGGCATACCGCTGTTGCAATGCCTGTTGCAATGGATTGGCACCCGTTGAGGGTTGCGCTTTTAGTGGTGGTGTCATGTCGTCACTCCTAGGCGATATGCTTGATGCGTCCGTGTGCGATATAGCCCATACCCCATTGGGTGCTGCTGCGCTCAAAGCTTTCGCACCGCGCTTGCACTAAGTCCCATGGTGCCCAAAGATCAGCTGCTTTGGCGTTGTAGGGTTTATTTTTTGCCCAAGCCAGCAAGTTAAGTGGCCCCGTCCACCATGGGAAAAATTTAACACCTGACATTGCAATACGGGCGCCGGGCTTGGCAAAGCGCATGATGTTGGCGACCGCTTCGGGGGTGCGTGTCACATCGTGCACGTAGTTGAACAAAATAGCATCGACTGGCTCGGGCAAAACAATGTTTTCAGCACTAGACAACTGGTGCCATACATTAGTCCAACGCCCCTGTTGCACGCGCTCTTGCGCTAGCTGGAACATATCGGGGCTTTGCTCAAAAGCCAATACCCGCCCACTGGGGCCTACGGCGCTGCGCAGCAAGCTGTAACTCAGCCCAGTACCTGCGCCGACATCTAACACGACATCACCCGGCTTCAACTGCAGCAGCTCAATGGTGCGCTTGCGCAGTGGCATAGTGAACTCAGCAGAGGCGTCGTAATCAGACGCTTTGCTTTTGTATTTTTCAATGGATATGTCGTTGTCTGTGAATTGCATAGCTGCGTGATTGATAATACTTAACTAACCTTGTGTCGCGCCTCATGCTCAATTTATTACACTCTTTCACTCCTACCATGGCGCAAGCCTGGACACTGTTGAGCATTGCCATAGGCTTTGAAGTGGTCGGCACGACTTGCATGAAGCTGTCTCACGGTTTTACTAACTTAGTACCTTCGGTCATCATGTTTGCTTGCTATGGCGCAGCCTTTACATGTAATACGTTTGCAACCAAGACTTTGGATTTAAGTATTACCTACGCGGTGTGGTCAGGCGTGGGCACGGTGGTTACTGCGGCGATTGGAATTTTGTATTTTAAAGAACCGGCTACCGCGCTGAAATTGGTGTGCATCACCTTGATTGTGGTGGGCGTGCTGGGGCTGCACTCAGTCGCCACATCGCAGCACAGTGCCTAGCGTTGCTGGTTTAAGCTTGCAGTAGTTGCATTGCCAGTTGATGCGTGCGGCCTGCGGGTTGCGCCAAAGTCTCCAGCATGCTGAAATGGTTGTGGCCAGGTAGAGCTTGCGCCACAGGCACATAGCGCTTGCCCCATGCCGTTTGAATCAACTGGTTTTGGCGGTGAAATTCTGCGCTTTCATCGCCGCCGCACACTGCGTACAGCGGCGCGCGTGGCTGGGAGAAATAGGCCGGGCTGCAGCGGCGCACTTGTGCTGTGGTGAGCTTGAGGTCGGTTTGCAAGTACGGGCTTTGCATGATTGGCGCCAAGTCATGCAGGCCAGAGATGCTGATAGCGCTGCGCACGGCGTGCCTTGGCAAAGCAGCGTCAAAACGCTCCCATTCACACGCCGCCATCATGGCCGCCAAGTGTCCGCCTGCTGAGTGGCCTGCCACGGTGATGCGCGATGGGTCGCCGCCATAGCGCGCAATGTTGCGTTGCACCCAAGCGATGCTGCGCACCATCTGCAGCACAATGTCTTCCATGGTCACGTTGCCTGTTGCGCTGCACAAGGCATAGTCTGGCACCACCACGCACACGCCGCGCTGTGTGAAGGTGGGGGCAATAAAGCTGTGGTCGACCTTGCCCAAGCTGCGCCAGTAGCCGCCGTGGATAAACACCAACACGCTGTGCAAAGCGCTGCCACTGCCATCGCCACCCTTGGCAGGAAACACATCGAGCTTTTCTGCCGCGCTGCGCCCATAGGGCACGTCCAGCGCGCAGGCTTGCGACGCGCGCACCTGCGCAGAATCGCTTTGCCAATGCTGCACATGCCGCGTCATAAAGTCGGGCACGCGCAGGCGGTTGTTGTACTGGTCGTCAAGGTACGCAGCGCTGGCGGTGGGTGCGGGCATGGTGGGTATCGCTTTGCAAAAAAGGATGTAACAGCCGGTAGATGGTACCCCAAGTGTCGCGCACTGGTCAGTGGGCCGCAGGTGTCAGCAAAAGGCAAGCCGCAGCATGCCAAGATACATCCAACTTACCACTAGACGGCATCTGTTGTGCGATGTGTTGGTGATAAAAAATAGCGTTTTTCCGACGTGGATATTAGATAGTTAGCTATAAATTTAGTAGTAATATGAAAATCGCAATATTAGGAATTGGCA
>JANPDG010000203.1:0-19470 GCA_031431335.1 Polaromonas sp.
AGTTTGAAACCGAGCTGCTAGAAGCCCTGTCGGCCTGATTTATCAGGCCAAAGTGCCCCAAACCCTGCATACAATGCAGGCTATGACAATCAAATCTGACAAATGGATACGCCGCATGGTGGAGAGCCACGGCATGATCGACCCCTTTGAACCCAAACAAGTGCGCGAGCGTGATGTGGGCGGGGTAACTCAAAAAATCATCAGCTACGGCACCAGCAGCTACGGCTACGACATCCGCTGCGCACCCGAGTTCAAGGTGTTTACCAACATCCACAGCACCGTGGTCGACCCGAAAAATTTCGACGAAAAAAGCTTCGTTGACTTCGGCGGCGACAGCTGCATCATCCCGCCCAACAGCTTTGCCCTAGCGCGCACGATGGAATACTTTCGCATCCCGCGCAACGTGCTGACCATCTGCCTAGGCAAAAGCACCTACGCCCGCTGCGGCATCATCGTCAACGTAACCCCGTTTGAGCCAGAGTGGGAAGGTTACGTGACGTTAGAGTTTTCTAACACCACGCCACTGCCCGCCAAAATCTACGCAGGCGAAGGCTGCGCACAAGTGCTGTTTTTTGAAAGCTCAGCGGATGATGTGTGCGAGACCTCGTACAAGGATCGGGGCGGGAAGTATCAAGGGCAGGTTGGGGTGACGTTGCCGAAGGCTTGACGAGAAATGTTGGCTAAGTTCTTTCGTCTCAGTGCTTCTGAGCCTGCAAAAAGTATCTATTCCGTTCACAGTCCAGCTTCGAGCCAACTGATCTGGGACATCACTAAAACATTGCCGATTCCTGCATGGGAGTCTAATCAGCCTGCAATTAAAGATGACAAAAAGGCTGAGCTGCACTTATATTGGACACAGGCTGCATCGACGTGGCTAGATCATCTCTCAAAGGCGTTTGATGCGCCATTGCAGATTTATGAGTCAGAAGATTTCTTCCTGCTGAGCGCTTTGCAGCAGCGACCCAGTGAGGTCTTGCTCGAATACGCCCAAAAAGCCAAAAAACGCAATCTCGCTACTTTGGACGCAATTGCAAGTGACGAAGGCTACGGCAAACACATCATTTGCGTCTTGCATAATGAGGACGACTATTACCGCTATGTGAGTGAGTATTACCCACAAAATGGTGAATTTGCGTTCTCTGGCGGTATGTTCATTCAACAGGGATACGGACACTTTGTTTTTAGTCAAGGTGGTATGGACTCTATGGAGCCCACGCTGGTGCACGAACTGGCCCATGCCTTGCTGAGTCATTTACCTATCCCAGCGTGGGTGAATGAGGGGTTGGCGGTCAATACCGAGCGCCGTTGGGCTCCCCGCCCACCGCAGTACAAGCCGCAAGAGATAGCCTACATGCATACAAAATTTTGGAACTCTGAGACCATGCAAGAGTTTTGGTCGGGCAAATCGTACTTGCGACCCGATGAAGGTAATACGCTAAGCTATGATCTCGCTCAGCGGATGATCGCACGCATTGGCCAAGATCATGCGGCATTGGTCAACTTTGTGAATGCAGCGGAGGATGAAGATAGCGGGCATCAAGCCGCGCTAGATCATCTTGGTTTGCCATTGAATGAAATCGTATCGGAAGTCATTGGTGCAAAATTTGACTTGCCTAATCCCAAGGACTGGGATGCGGGCAAGGAAAAAGGCTGGTTTTAGCGCTCGAAGCGATGGATCGATCGAGTAGTAGATGAACAATGCTTAGTGATAATCACTCTCCCGCTGATGCTTCACCGCCAAAATAGCTACCCGCTTGGTATCTTCTTGAATTTCAAACAAAGCCAAATAACCGGAGCTGCCAAACGGAATGATTAGTTCACGGCATGGCTTGTCTGAGACTTGAGTTTGGGCTTTTCGGCAGCTGTGGGCGAAGGTGATTAAAAAGTCTAGCGCTTTGATAATAGTGTCGATGGCTCTGTCTGCGACGTCAGGGCCTGCGTCTTGTAGCCAGAAGCTTTGCAGTCTTTCGATATCTTCTTGCGCTTCTGGAGAAATGATAACGCTGTAGCGTTTCATGCGGCTGTGCGTTGTGCGCGGCGGGGTGTTGCTTTTACTATCGGCTTAACGCTCGCTTTGCGTACCTTCGCCGCGGCTTTAGGTGCAGCCAGTTTGTCGCGTGCGTGTTGCACCTGCGCACGTAGACGGGCGATGCTTTCTTCAGCCGTAAAAAACTTACCGCCTTCGGCTAAGCGTTTAGACGCTAACGCAGCCCTTGCATGAAAGGCCTCGTCTTCTTTTCGCCAAGCGGCATGTTGTCTGACAGTTTCTACAATAAAGGTAGACAAACTCTCGCCTTCTTTGAGCACTGATTCAATCAATGTGCGTGTGTCTGGGCTGACGCGAACGGCGGGTAGGGTGGCGGTGCGCATGATGGATCCTCGTGAAATGCATTGCAATTGTAATGCAGCATCGATATTGACTACACAATCAGCCGTGCTAACGCTCTGTAACACGCTTCACCTGTTTTGCGGATGTGTGGCTGCGCTGTTGCCAGTATCCTTGCGTTACAACAATAGGCGCTGCATGCGCATGGAGGCAATATGGTCAAACTGGGGCCGGTACTTAAGTTTTTGGGCTGCCAAAACGATACTTGGGGCGTGAGCGCTTTGGTGGTGACTGATGCTGCGGATGCGGCGCCTGTGTTGGCTGTGGCGGGGCAGGGCCCAACGCTAGCGGTGCAGTTGGCGCAGTTGCCGCACAGTGGCAGTGCGGTGTGGCGGTTTGATTTTGCTATTGCGCAAACTGCGGCGCGTCAGGCCGTGACCTACACGGTTAACGGCGTAGCCTCAAGTCTGCAGGTGCCTGCCATTGGCACGCAGCCTGCCATAGCCTATGCGTCATGCAATGGGTTTTCAGACCCGAAGTTGATGAAGCAGGTGCAAGACAAAAATGCGCTGTGGGCGCGCATGGCTCGGCTGCATGGCGGTGTTGACACAGTGCGGGGGCGCAAGTTTGGGCCTTGGGACTTGCTGCTGATGGGCGGCGATCAGGTGTATTCGGACTCGATATGGGTGGATGTGCCGGAGCTGGCGACGTGGTGCGAGCTAGCCTACGACCAGCGCATGGTCTATGCGTTTAGCGCGGCGCTGCGACTAAAAATTGAGACGTTTTTTGAAAACCTTTATCTTGCGCGCTGGAGCCAAGCCGAGATTCGTACCGCGATGGGCAGTGTGCCCACTGTGATGATGTGGGACGACCACGACATCATGGACGGCTGGGGCTCATACCCTTTTGAGCAGCACCATTGTCCGGTGTACCAAGGTATTTTTAGCGTGGCCAAGCAGTACTTTATGTTGTTTCAGCAGCAGACCACAGCTGCAATGCCGCCTGCCACTTTGCCAGGACAAAGCGGGTTTAGCAAAGGCTTTCGCATCGGCGGTATGGGCCTGCTGGCGCTGGACATGCGCAGCGAGCGCGCCCCACACGACCCGCGCGCGCCTGCAGTGGCGATGATTAACCATCCTGCGGGCACAACAGGCGGTGCTGCAGCGACCCACCCACCCGGCGACTATGTGCCCGACCAAGTGATGAGCGAAGCCTCTTGGCGCGCCGTCTACCAATGGCTGGACGCGCAAGAAGGCATGGCGCATTTGCTCATCATGTCGAGCATTCCAGTGGTGCACCCCACGTTTGGCTTGCTCGAAAAAATGCTCGGCGCACTGCCGGGCCAGCAAGAGCTAGAGGACGACTTGCGCGACCATTGGACCAGCCCGCCGCATTTGCAAGAGCGCCTGCGCTTGGTGCACCGCCTGCTGCGCTTGTCTGCCAACAAGCAGTGCCGCGTGACGCTGCTCTCGGGCGATGTGCACGTGGCGGCCGTGGGCGCGGTGGAGTCTGACCGCAATGATGTGTCGCCCAATGCCAGGGTGATCAACCAGCTGACGTCCAGCGGCATTGTGCATCCGGCTCCGCCTGCGATAGCGCGTTTCTTTTTAGAGCAAGCCTGTCAAAAAGTAGAGACGCTTGACCGCGGCATCACGGCCACGATGTATGAGTTTCCGGCCACCACGCGCAGGCTGATTGGTGCGCGCAACTTTTTGACGCTGGAGCCAGATACAGACAACCGCCTGTGGGCCAACTGGTGGGTCGAAGGCGAGAGCGACCCGACTACCAAAGTGATTCACCCGGTGCAAAGCGCGCAGCAGGTAGTTGAGCCACACGCGAGGGGTGGTTCGTAAACGTGCAGGGTAGCTGCCCGGCTCAGTCTCAATTGCTTAGCTGCGTGCTGCAAAAGCCAAGCGCGCCGCAGCCAAGTCCCAGCCCGCCCAGCCGCAGCTTTTGAACAACGTGAGGCTGCGCTCTGCGCTTGGCGACGCGACCACCTGCTGCAGTGTGGCGCAGGTTGCCACGTCAATGCCCGCTTGCAGCAAGTCGCCCGCCTCGTGCGATGCGTCTGCCGTGTCCACAGCAATGCGGCCATGCTGCGCAAAATACTGCACTACATTGGGGGCTAGCTCTACCATGCTGGGCGTAAACGCACCTACAGCGCAAACAAAAGCCTGCGGATGCAGCAAGGCTGGGTCAAGCAGCACGGCTTGTTGTGCGCTGGTGCAGGTGACTACGAGCGTGCAGCGCGGCACAGCCGCAGACAAACTATCAGCAACGCATGCTTGGCCGCCAGGGATGTCGTGTTGGGCAAAAAACGCCAGGGCGTGTTGCACCAGTTCCTGTGCACTGCGGGCGCTGCGAGAGCTGATCCACACCTCGCGTACGCCGAGCCCAAGCACCATCGCCTCCATGTGTGCGCGGCCTTGCACGCCTGCACCCACGATCAACAATGGCCCTTTAGGGATAGCCGCCAGAGTTTGCGCCGCCAGCAATGACACCGCTGCCGTGCGCCGCGCCGTCACGGTAGGCCCGTCCAGCGCGCCCAAGCGCTGGCCCGTGGCGTTGTCAAACACGATCACCTCGCCTTGAATGGTGGGCAAGCCAACTATTGCATCGGCCGTAGCGTTGGCGGGCGTGAAGGTAATGAGTTTGGTAATTGCGATACGTGCGTCAGCAGCAGGCATGACAAACAAGCTGCCGCTACCAGACAAGCTTTGCACTAAGCGCGGCGGCACGCACACACTAGCGTCTTGCAGCAGCCGCGCTACTTCAGCTGCCAATGCGCCATAGGGCAGGGCTTGGGCGGTCGCTTGCGCGCTGCTGTCCGGGTGGCTTGGCTTTGCTGTAAGAGTTTGCCGTATCATAGAAATAATTTTTGAAAGATTTTAGAGTAGTTTTCCGACGTCAATATTGGATAGTTAGCTATTAATTTAGTACTAGTAATGATGTTTTTTGAACTGACGACTAATCTAGTTTGGTGCTGATGCTGCGCTAGAAGCTGGTGCCGCTGCTGCAGCTGGTACCGCTAGAGCAATAGGCTCAGCTAATGCAATGGGCGTTGCCAGCCGCAGTGCCAGTTCGTCCAAAACAGGTTTGATTTGCGCGCCCATTTTGATTTGCGGGTTAGAAAACCCATCGGTCTTACGGCCATCTTTTTCACGTTGCTCAATGATGGGTACTGCTTTTTTAAATGCTTCTTCAAACGAGTATGTCTTGCGCAGTTGCTCGTCAAACAGCGCGCGGCCGAAGTAGGTGAGCTCGGATTTGTGGCCACAGCCATAGGATGTGTGGGTGGCGTCAGCCGCTGTCATCACCAAGCTGTAGTCGTTGGCCAACGGCGGTATCCAGCCGCCCGCGTAGCAGGCCGAGATGATCAGCACGCGGTGGCGAATGCCTGCTGTGTCCAGCATGGCGGCCAAACCGGTGGGCGTGAGTTGGTCGACCGACAGTGGCCAGTGGCTGGATGCCAGCTTGAAGTCGCTGGCCCCGTGCGATGTCATGTAGACCAGCAGCACATCGTTGTCTTTGTCCATCTTTTGTGCAATGGCTTGCAGGCTGCGTTCTAAGTTAAGCGGCGTAGCCCAGGCCAGTGTGGCGGTGGTGCTGGTGTGGTTTACCAAGGGCACGATGCGGCCTGCTGCGTCAAAGCGCGTGGTCAGCACATCGCTGACCATTTTGCTTTCGTTAAGAAAAACATTTTCGCTCGCATAGGGCGCAAACACTACGGCATACACATCACGCACACCGGGCCTCTCAGGTGCCAGGGCTGCCAGCTGGGTTTGCAGCAAAGTGGTTTGCGCCTCAAACAGGGCTTGTGTCAGCTGCATGCGTGGAGGCTCAGCACGGTTTTGTGCGCTGTAGTCCACCTCCCAAGCGCGCTCGGCAAACTGGGTATTGAGCCCGTAGCTCAGAGCCGCGCAAGCCAAGCCAAACACCAGCACCCATCGAACACTGAGCTTAAAAATGCGAGCGACCCAAAAATTAATAGCAGCAAACCAAATGAATACGCCCCACGCCACGCTCCATACCGCCTTTGCAGCTAAGGGATGGGCAAACCATTCAGGCAGGCGAACACTCATTACCGCCAATATTGCAGCCAGCACATACACAGGGACATAGGCGATAAACAACACACCTAAAAAAGCACCCAAGTGGTTAGGCGATGGCCCCGCTGTGCTAACGGCATCGTTTGCTGACGACCTGGCCGCAGCATCACGCTGCAAGACCCACCAAGCTATGAGCGCAAGCAACGGTAAATACGCCCACTGCAGCAGCCATGCACCCGCATTAAACAGCGCATCGCCCTCTATCTCTAGCCTGCCTAGTGCCAGCGGGATGCCCAGCAGTATGAGCAGCACAGCAACGAATTGCAAAGCCGTCATCTGCTGCCCGCTAACCGCTGCGACGCGAAAAAACGCAGCGCGCTGCCCCGCATTGAACCAATCACGCAGTGACCAGCGCCTAGGTAGCGCAGGAGCAGCTTGAGCTTCAGACTCAGGCGAAGCTGGCAAACTGGGCGGCACAGATTCAGCCGCTTCGGGGGGGAGGGTGTCGGGCTGGGTATTTAAATAGTCTTGCATGGTTTGATCGTATCTTGGCCGGGTGTCAGGACGTTGTCTTGATTGAATCAACTGAAGTTACCGATATTGTGATGGCTGCATCTAGCGCGGTGCGCAGCCCGCGGGTAATGTCACCGAGCGCCATGCTGGGCACGCCTGAGGCGGCCTGTTCAGGCAAATAGGGCACATGCACAAAGCCTGCAGGCAGGGCGGCCCTGCGCAGGCTGTGCATCAGGGCGTAAAAAACATGGTTGCAGACAAAATGCCCGGCGGTGCTAGACAGCTCACATGGCAGTTGTTCGTCTTGCAGTGCGGCCAGCATGGCCTCTATTGGCAGGGTACTGAAATACCCTGCAGGCCCTTTGGCCACAATGGCTGTGTTTCGCAGCATCACACTAGCGTTGTCGGGTAGCGGGGCATCGTCTAAATTGACAGCAATGCGCTCTATGCTAATGCCCGCGCGGCCACCGGCTTGGCCTACGCACATGACCAGGCGGGGCTGGTGGCGCTTGATAAGAGCCTTAAGTACCTTGGCCGACTGGCCAAACACGCAGGGCAGTACGGCAGCCACTACCCGGTGGCCTGCGATAGTGTTGCTCTGCAATGCCAGTGCAGCCAATGCGCTGGGGTTTAGGCCCTGGCCGCTGGGGTCGTCGCCAAAGGCTTCAAAACCTGTGACCAAAACGCACGGCAAACTTGCGCTACTGTGGGCAGGCAGGCTCGCTGAACGGGGCTTAACAGCTGATGAGTGGAGGGGCAAAGTGACGGTGTTCAAAAGCGTTTTTGTAAAGTGAGGTTTTTCGTGAATATTGCACACGGTATTTGAGCGGATACGTCTAAGTCTATCAACCGTATTCAACCACAATGCGTTGTGTGTAGGTAAGACGCTAGCAAGGCGTTAGTAAGACCTAGGGTGCTGTAAAAGCAGCGCGCAGGGTGTGTGATTTTTAGCCTTCATACGAGGAGCTTTTGACATGGTGACTATGCATTCACAGACAGTATCTCTGCCCCGGGCGGGCGCAGCCGCCAGCGCGCTGAGCAGCGAGCTGGGTTTTGCCTCCACTTTGGTGATGCTGGCGCAGTTTAAACACCTTATGGCCTACGACGGAGCCGCTGTGGACACCCAGCGCATGCTGTCTGACAGTCACTATGCTTTTGAACAACTGGCACTGGCCCACACGTCGACCACCGAGACCCTGCGCCGCTGTGCGATGCGCGTGTTTGCTGTGTTTCACGGCTAGTTTGATGCACCATTAGCAGCGCGTTAGCTAAAGCGCGCTAGACAGGTGCTTGGGTGTACCATTGGGAAAGAGTTTTTAAAGTTAACCCGTTGGAGACACCATCATGGACGTAGAAGGCAGACGCGAATCAGACAACGTAGAAGACCGGCGCGGCAGTAGCGGCATGGGCGGCGGTAGCCGAGGGATTGGCGGCTTAGGGGGCGGACGCCTTGGCATTGGCGGTATTGTCATCGCCCTTGTGGCGTCGTACTTTTTGGGCATCAACCCAATGACGATTTTAGGTATTTTGGGCGGCGGTGGCGCCCCAACCCAGCAAGTAAGCCAAGGCCCAGCCCAGCGCCCACCCAAAGACGACCAAATGGCCAGTTTTGTGTCCAAAGTGCTGGCCGACACCGAAGATGTGTGGGGCGCAGTGTTTCAGCAAGGTAAACAGGTGTACCCCGCGCCTAAGCTGGTGCTGTTTCGCGGCGCTACACCCACTGCGTGTGGCACTGGCCAGTCTGCCATGGGCCCGTTTTACTGTCCTGGTGACCAAAAGGTCTATATCGACTTGGCGTTTTACGAAACCATGAAAACCAAGCTCGGTGCGCCAGGCGATTTCGCCCAAGCGTATGTGATTGCGCACGAAGTGGGGCACCATATCCAGCATGTCATGGGCATCAGTGGCAAGGTCGACGCCATGCGTGGCCGCATCAGCGAAAAAGAACAAAATGCACTGAGCGTGCGCCTAGAACTGCAAGCTGACTGCTTTGCAGGCGTGTGGTCACGCGGCTCCAAGCTGGGCTTGGACAAAGGCGATATTGAAGAGGCGCTCAATGCGGCTTCGGCCATTGGTGACGATACCCTGCAAAAAAAGAGCCAAGGCTATGCGCAGCCCGATACTTTTACCCACGGCTCCAGCAAGCAGCGCATGGCGTGGTTTAACGCGGGGCTGCAGTCGGGCAACATGAAGTCGTGTGATACCTTCAGTACCAAAGCGCTTTAATTTAAGGGGGTGATGTGAGGGGTGGTGAAGCTATTTAATTTCAGCACTCAAGCCTCACATCTTCGTCATGACTTCCCAAGCCCCTGAGCAAAGCGTACTCTTCGTTTCCCACCGCTCCCCCATGTTCGCGCTAGAGCATGGGCTCATGGTTTGCCTCACAAGCCCACTGGCATCGTCATCATGTCGCCCCACTGGATGACCCTGTGCCCACTGTGATGACCACAGCGCAGCCAGCCACTTGGCATGACTTTAGCGGCTTTCCTGCGCCGCTGTACCAACTGCAATATTCTGCGCCTGGCAGCCCTGCCTTGGTCAGCGCGTAGCACAGTTGTTGCAAGACCAAGGCATCAGCGCACAGTTCGATAGCGAGCGCCCTTTTGACCACGGTGCTTGGGTGCCGCTGATGCATCTGTACCCCAAAGCCCACATTCCCGTGGTGCAACTGGCCTTGCTGGAGCACGCCATCGGGCAGGGCGATGCCAATGCCTTGCTTGACTATCGCCAGCAGGCGCCAGAGGCCGTGCGCGCCCACCCCACCGATGAGCATTTTGTGACGCTGTATTTCGCTTTGGGCGCTGCGGGCTGGGGCGCTGACAATTGGGCCTCCACAGCCCACTACATAAGCCGTGAAGTGATGTACCGCTACTTAGCGATGGATGCCATCGCCTTTACTTAGAAAAAAACTACGGTGCAACGACAGCCTGCGCAATACCGCCCAGTGCTTTCTTCAAGTTTTCCACTACCGGGCAGCTGGCTGCTCCGTGGCGCTTGGCCAGATACTCAGGGTCGTTGTAGCCGAGCATCACTTTGCCTGCGGCATCTTGCCACACCAGTACTTTGAGTGGCAGGTCGATACCGGCTGTTTGTGCACACTCCATCAGCGGTGTGCCGCCTTGGGGGTTGCCAAAAATCAGCAGCTCGGTGGGGCGCAAGGTTTTGCCTATTTTGGCTGCTCCTGCAGCGTGGTCAATGCGCGCAAACACATTGAGTCCACGCTCTTTAACAACGGCCTCTAGCTTAGCCATGGTGACAGTGGCGCTGTGCGGGCTGACCACATTGACCATGCCATCGGCTTGCGTTTGGGCCAAAGCCCCAGTGGCAAGGACTAAGCCCAAAAGAGCGGTAACAAAATGGCGCATAACGTGTTCTCCAAAATAATCAATTGAACACTATGGTCGTAACAGCGCAGCCTATATTACAAAAGCTTTTGCAACACGAGGTTTCAACCCTTGTTACAAGCCTGGCTTACACCCCTTGCTTCAAACTGGCCTCAATAAACATATCCAAGTCGCCATCCAAAATCTTTTGCGTGTTCGACGTCTCCACACTCGTGCGCAGGTCTTTGATGCGGCTTTGGTCGAGCACATACGAGCGGATTTGGTGGCCCCAGCCTACATCGGTCTTGGTGTCTTCTAGTTTTTGCTGCTCTTCTTGGCGCTTGCGCATTTCAAAGTCATACATCTTGCTGCGCAGGCGCTTCCAGGCCACGTCTCGGTTGCCGTGCTGTGATCGTCCATCCTGGCACTGCACCACAATGCCTGTAGGAATGTGGGTGAGGCGCACGGCAGAATCGGTTTTGTTAATGTGCTGGCCGCCTGCGCCGCTGGCCCGGTAGGTGTCCACGCGCACATCTGCGGGGTTGATGTCAATCTCAATCGTGTCGTCAATCTCAGGGTAGACAAACACCGAGGCAAACGAGGTGTGGCGTCCGCCAGACGAGTCAAAAGGGCTCTTGCGCACCAAGCGGTGTACGCCGGTTTCGGTGCGCAGCAGGCCAAAAGCATATTCGCCTTCGATCTTGATACTCGCACTGCGAATGCCTGCCACGTCACCAGCAGACTCGTCGTCAATGCTGGCTTTAAAACCCTTGCGCTCTGCATAGCGCAGGTACTGGCGCAGCAGCATGCTGGCCCAGTCGCAAGCCTCGGTGCCACCTGCACCGGCCTGTATGTCGACAAATGCGTTCAGCGGGTCGGCCGCTTGGTTGAACATGCGCCTAAACTCTAGTTGCGCCACGATGGCTTCTATTTTGGCTACTTCGGCCTCGATGGTGGCCAAGCCTGCAACATCATTGTCATCTTTGCTCATCTCAAACAGCTCGGTGTTATCCGCTATTTCGCTGTCGAGCTTGGCAATGACCAGCACCACGCCTTCGAGGGCTTTTTTCTCTTTGCCCAGTTCTTGGGCGCGCTTGGGGTCGTTCCAAACGGCGGGGTCTTCTAGCGCGGCGTTAACGTCTTCGAGCTTGCGTTGCTTAGACTCGTAGTCAAAGATACCCCCGTAAATCTAGCGTGCGCGCCGCTAGATCAGTCAGAGCGGTGCCGATTTGGTTGATTTGTTCTGCGTCCATAAGAGGTATCCAAGCTGTAAAAAGAGGGCGCGCCAAGCGCATAACCAGCTATTTTCGCACCTTGCGGCTGTCTTGGGCTGCCTAGTTGCGGCGTACGGGTGGCTAAATCGCGGTATGCTTTGCCAATGAAACTCGTTTTTGATGCTTTTTGGCGCGCTGCGGCGTATTGCCTGCACCCCCGCGTGATCGCGCTGTCGGTTTTGCCGCTGATCATCATGGTGGGCTTGGCGCTGGGGGCGGGCTACTTTTTTTGGGACGCAGCGCTGTCTGCCGTCAATGCCGTGCTCAGCGGCACCGACTGGATCACCCGCATCCTCGGCTGGCTGGATGGCGTAGGCGCGAGCAGACTCAAGTCGGCCATCGCGCCGCTGCTGGTGGTGCTGGCGGCCACACCCGTGCTGGTGGTGGTCTCGCTGTTGGCCGTGGCGCTGTTGATGACGCCTGCCATGGTGTCCATGGTGGGCGAGCGGCGCTTTGCCAACCTAGAGCGCAAAAAAGGCAACGGATTGGCCACCAGCTTGCTGTGGTCGCTAGGCTCTACCGCACTGGCGCTGGTGGCGATGGTCGCTTCTATTCCGCTGTGGTTTATCCCGCCACTGATTCTCATTATTCCGCCGCTCATTTGGGGCTGGCTCACCTACCGCGTGATGAGCTTTGACGCTCTGGGCGACCATGCCAGCGTGCTAGAGCGCCGCGCGGTGATCAAAGCCCACCGCATGCCGCTGCTCGGCATGGGCGTGGTGTGTGGTTACTTAGGTGCTGCGCCCACACTGCTGTGGGCTTCGGGTGCTATATTTTTGGTGCTGGCTCCGTTTTTAGTGGTTGCTGCTATCTGGATTTACACCCTGGTGTTTGCGTTCTCATCGCTCTGGTTTGCGCACTACTGCTTGGCTGCTTTAGACAAGCACCGCGCAGACGCCCGTGCCGCTGCCGCGCTGCAGCCCACACTCGCGCAAATCACCACCGCCTCGTCCACGCAGCCCACCGACATATGGCCCAAATCTGCCCCTATCGCTTTGCCCAATGACCCATCTAACCCCACCACAACGCCCTAACTTCGGCCTCATCATCGTCGGCGACGAAATCCTCTCTGGCAAACGCCAAGACAAGCACCTGAGCAAAATTATCGAGCTGCTGTCCGCGCGCGGCATTGCGCTGGACTGGGCCGAATATGTAGGCGACTCGCCCGAGCGCATCACCGCCACCCTAAAGCGCGCTTTTGACAGTGGCGACATTGTGTTTAGCACGGGAGGCATAGGCGCTACGCCCGACGACCACACCCGCCAATGCGCCGCCAAAGCCCTGGGCACACCGCTGCACCTGCACCCCCAAGCCGAAGCGCTGATTCGCGAGCGCATGCAAGACACCGCGCGCGACCAAGGCACCGAATACCTGCCCAACCACCCCGACAACATTCACCGCCTCAACATGGGCATGATCCCTGTGGGCGCGCAAATTATTCCTAATCCGTACAATAAAATTCCGGGGTTTACCTGCGCTTTAGCCTCTGGTGGGGCTGTCCATTTCGTTCCAGGCTTCCCTGTCATGGCTTGGCCGATGGTCGAGTGGGTGCTTGATACGCTGTACCCGCACTTGCACCAGCAGTCCGCTTACGCCGAAAAGTCCATCATCGTTTTCGGCGCAATGGAAGCCTCGCTCACCCCGCTGATGGAGCGCCTAGAGGCCACTTATACAGGCATTAAAGTGTTCAGCCTGCCCAGCGTCGACCACCCCCAGCACGGCCGCCACATCGAGCTGGGCGTCAAAGGCGCGCCGGGCGATGTCGACGCGGCCTATTCGGTGATGCTGCAGGGGCTGCATGAGTTTGGTGCGAAGCTGGGAGTGGAGCTGGTTCGGTAGATTTTTTGGTTGGTTCTTGCAAGCCGAGAATACTGCATTATTAATAGCAAGCTATTTAATATTCACGTCGGGAAAGTGCTATTTTTTCTTCCAAAATGTGTATTTTGAATATGGACTTGCTAGTTTGTCCTGGGTTTGCTTGGCGACTTCATGTTCTGGCATCGTGAGCTTGCAGACTAATATTCCAGCCCCGTGAGTTGACTTGGGGTGTGACCCGTTACCCGTCCAAGGTGAGCAACGAAAACATGCATTGCCACGGGCTGTTAAAAATCCAAAAAATCAAACAACGACAAATCAATGTCTGGAAACTCAAGCCACGACAGGTCTAGGTCGAACCATGATGCGTCATCACTCGATGTGCTCACAGACGACAGCATGTCGCTCTTCATGGCAGCGTAATCGCAGTGCTCGCCGATGGAGGCGTGGTAGTGGTCAAAGTCGGCGCGTGAGTTGAACATGGCGTGTGACCAGCACGCAAAATCGATGTCAATCTTTTGTCGCCAGTTGGCCTTTTTGACCTCGTCGGCGCTGTAGTACTGCTTTCGCCCGTAGTTTTTAAGCAGGTCATTGCCCACAAGGCGCGTTTGTGTCCTGCGGTCTGCAGGACTGATTTTGCAAGCTGGCATGGGCTCATTTACTCCTATTTTTATAGCTAACTATTGAATATCCACGTCGGAAAACTGCCTAAAATTCACCTAAAGCTTCGCTGACGATTGGGCAGACTCACCGTGCACTGCCAAATCTTTAAACATCACATGCGCGGCCACATAGCCCAGAGTCGCGTGGCGAAAAGCGCTTGGCACGGTGCCCACGATCGCAAAGCCCAGCCGCTGCCACAGCCGCACGGCCACTTCGTTGGTGGCGACCACGAGGTTAAATTGCATAGCCTTGAATCCGTGGGCGATGGCTTCGCGCTGCGAGTGCTCACACATGCGCGCTGCGATGCCTTGGCCTCTGGCGCGGGCGGCCACCACGTAGCCGCAGTTGCACACATGGCTGCCCAGCCCCGGCTGGTTGGCCTTGAGTGTGTAGGTGCCCAGCAGATCGCCGCTGCTTGATACCGCCACATAGGTGGCCAGCGGCTGCTCGACCCACACCTTGCGAATGTCTGCCTCGCTGCTGTCAGGCGCGTAGGCATAGGTATCGCCCGAGGCAAAAGTGGTCTGCAACAAGGGCCACAGGGCGGGCCAGTCTGTGGGGTGGAAGTTGCGGATGGTGGGCATGGGGAGCGCGGAGCGTTGAGTTAAGTTATTTTATAAAGTTATCTTGGTTACTATATTAACAATAGCAAACTATTGAATATCCACGTCGGAAAAATGCTCAAAAATTCACTCGAATATACATCAGAGCATAAGCGATCACCGGTAGTACCACCAGGCTACAAATCCAGCGCTGCAAGCCAGCCACAGGCACACGATGAATACAGCTGCGGTGTAGCTTTGAGGTTTAGCCAGCAGTGCACGGGCCTGATCGCGTGAGTCTGCCAGGACCTGGGCAGGCAGCATGCGGATGACCAGCAGCAAGCCCAGCGGCACCATCAGCAAGTCATCCAGATAGCCTAGCACGGGAATGAAGTCGGGGATAAGGTCAATGGGGCTGAGCGCATAGGCGGCTACGCCCATTGCCAAGAACTTGGCGAGTTTGGGCGTTCTGGGGTCGCGCGCTGCAAAATAAACAGCTACGACGTCCAGTTTGATACTTTTTGCCCAATTTTTAATCTGTGCTATCGATGGCATAAAAGCATTTTATGGTCTTGTTCGGCACCGGTACCAACCAGTAGAGTAGGCTTGGCTGGACTTGGCGAAGTAGGTGCAGTGCACGGGCACCATCTGGCGCACTGAAGGATGCTCTAAATAAGTGCACGTCAGTGCATGATTTGGTAATTTACGCCTTAAATCGGTGCATTTTTGCAACGTTCCCCAAGTTTACCTGGTCACTTTGGCTCCAAACGCAGTTTGGATCAATTTCATGAGCACCGGGCCCTTTGGGCTAGGCACACACAGTAAAAGCCTCTCGCTCGATCAGGCGCAGAACAACGGCTTGATCGGCTGCCAGCGGCAGCGCTACTTTGGGTTGGCAAGGCGCGCGCAAAAAGCTGACCACCCGCTGGGTGCCAGGCGCTTGATCGTGCCCCTCGAACGGGTTGCTGGCCAGCAGCGCCTGCAACTGTGCCGCAGGCCGCACAATGGTGTAAAAAGTGCACCCTAACGCCTTTTGCATAGCCAACTCAGCACGCCTCTCCAAGGCCACCTCAGAGCTAGCAGGGGCGTCAAAAGCGACATTGCCAGTCCCTAAGATCGTCCGCACATTGGCAAACCCCGCCGCCTCAAAGCAATGCTTCAGTTCGGGCATTTTGGCGTTGAGCGGGCTGACGCCGCGCAGGAGGGCGATAGATCTGGGCAAGACGCGCCTGTAGCTGCACAAAAGTCGCCCAAGCGCCATCCCAGCCTCATTTGCTTTCAACCGGGCCCGCACAAGCCGTCAAAACGCCACAAAAATCACGCACAATCTATAAGCTTTGACGTCACTTGGCTTTGCGCACCGTTTTGGCACAAAAAGTGCATACAACATGAAGCGAGCTAGAACTCAAAAGAGCGCAGTTTTTCAACCACCCACCCATCCTTAGGAGCATCTGATGGCCAAGACCGTCGCAGACGTAATGAAAATGGTGAAGGACAACGAAGCTAAATTCGTTGATTTCCGCTTCACCGACACCCGTGGCAAAGAGCAGCACGTCTCTGTGCCTGTGTCTCACTTTGACGAAGCCAAGTTCACCGATGGCCATGCGTTTGATGGCTCGTCCATCGCTGGCTGGAAGGGCATTGAAGCCTCAGACATGTTGCTCATGCCAGACCCCAACACCGCCAACATCGACCCATTTTTCGAAGAAACCACCATCATCCTGAGCTGCGACGTGCTCGAGCCCGGTGACGGCAAGGCCTACGACCGTGACCCACGCTCGATCGCCAAGCGCGCCGAGGCGTACCTCAAAGCGTCTGGCATGGGCGACACCGCCTACTTTGGCCCCGAGCCAGAATTCTTCATCTTCGACGACGTGCGTTGGGGCGCAGACATGTCCGGCTCATTCGTCAAAATCGACGAACAAGAAGCGCCGTGGAACAGCTCCAAGAAAATGGAAGGCGGCAATAAAGGCCACCGTCCAACCGTCAAGGGCGGCTACTTTCCCGTGCCTCCAGTTGACAGCACGCAAGACATGCGCGCTGAAATGTCGCTCATTCTTGAGTCGCTGGGCATCCCAGTTGAAGTGTTCCACCACGAAGTGGCGGGCGCTGGCCAAAACGAAATTGGCACCCGCTTTAGCACCCTGGTGCAGCGCGCGGACTGGACGATTTTGCAAAAGTACGTGATCCAAAACGTGGCCCATGCTTACGGCAAAACCGCCACCTTCATGCCCAAGCCTATCGTGGGCGACAACGGCTCTGGTATGCACGTGCACCAGTCGATCTGGAAAGACGGCAAAAACCTGTTTGCGGGCAACGGCTATGCAGGCATGTCAGACACCGCGTTGTACTACATTGGCGGCATCATCAAGCACGCCCGTGCCCTCAACGCCATCACCAACCCCGGCACCAACAGCTACAAGCGCTTGGTTCCAGGCTACGAGGCGCCGGTCAAGTTGGCCTACTCTGCGCGCAACCGCTCTGCTTCGATCCGTATTCCTTACGTGTCAAGCGACAAAGGCCGCCGCATCGAAGCCCGCTTCCCAGATCCACTGATGAACCCGTACCTGGGCTTTGCAGCCTTGTTGATGGCAGGCTTGGACGGCATTGAAAACAAAATCCATCCTGGCGAAGCCGCCACGAAGGACTTGTACCATCTGCCGCCCGAAGAAGACGCCAAAGTGCCCACCGTGTGCCACAGCCTAGACCAGGCTTTGGACTATTTGGACAAGGGCCGCGGCTTCTTGACCAAAGGCGGCGTGTTCACCGACAGCATGATCGACGCGTACATCGAACTCAAAATGGGCGAGGTCACGCGCATGCGCATGACGACCCACCCGATCGAGTTTGATATGTATTACTCGCTGTAATCGCACTACATCGGTACTTCGGTACACTTCGCGGCTGTACTTAGATACAGCGTGTGGCTCAAAAAGGACGGTTTTAACCGTCCTTTTTTGTTATGTATCAACAAGTTATTTGATGTTTCTGAGAATTTACGTCATACTGGCAGACCGCCCTTTGATTGCATAATCTCGGAGCAACAGTATGCGAAATTTCAACTTGCGATTTTTAAATTCTTCAGTGTCTGCGCTGGCATTGCTCGGGCTGGCAGGATTGGCGTTGCCGTTGGCTGCACAGGCACAAGGCAAGACCACCTACCGCTGCCCGTCGATCAACAATATCACCCACTTTACTGACGACAAAATAGAGGCTGACCGCTTGCGCTGTACGCCGCTGACTGGCGGTAATGTGACGGTGATTCAAGCGACCAAAGTATTCAGCCCGCCCAGCGCGGTGCCCGGCGCATCTGGCAATACCCCCGCGCCCGTGCGCGTGGCCGCTGCGCCCCAAGCGGGCAGCCGCATTGACGGCGCAGAGCAGCGCTCACGCGACTCTGACAGCAAAGGCATTTTAGAAACCGAACTCAAAAAAGCCGAAACCAAACAAGCTGAGCTGGTCAAAGAGTACAACAATGGCGAGCCTACCAAGCTGGGCCCTGAGACCGTAAATAACCAAAAATACATCGACCGCGTGGCTGACCTCAAAGCCAACATCGCCCGCAACGACAGCGATATCGCCAGCATTCGCCGCGAGCTGCGCATTTCGGCAAAATAGAAACCCTTCGGGCTGCCCTGTTGGCGCGCAGCTTGCTACGATACGTGCTTGAGCCCACTTAAGCATCACTACCCCCCTCACCACAGCGCGCTCGATGCGCTGGCCACTTTGGTGGCTGTGGTCGACTTGCAAGCCAAGGTGCTGTTTGCCAACGCCGCGCTTGAAGACGCGCTGGGCACCTCGCGCCGCCTGATTGAGGCTGCGCCGCTGACTGACCATTTTGTAGAGCCGCAGGCGCTGCTGGCCGCGCTGCAAGGCGTAGCGAGTAACGCCTTTGCCACGCTGCGCTACGACGCGCTGCTCAAAAAGAACGGTGCCGAGCACATGCCGGTGCACGTCATCATCGCCCAAACTGAGCGGCAAGAAGTCATTGTGGAGCTGCTACCGCAGCAGCAGCAAACCAAGCTTGAGCGCGAAGAGCGCCTGGCCGACCAAGCCCAAGCCAACAAAGAGCTGATCCGCAACCTAGCCCACGAGATCAAAAACCCGCTGGGCGGCATTCGCGGCGCAGCGCAGTTGCTCGAGCTGGAGTTGGCCAACAAAGAGCTGACCGAATACACCCAAGTCATCATCCATGAGGCTGACAGGCTGCAAACGCTGGTCGACCGCTTGCTCGCGCCGCACCGCAAGCCCCATGTCGTGGCCGATGTCAATATCCACGAGGTGTGTGAGCGCGTGCGCTCGCTGATCGTGGCCGAGTTCAAGGCTGGCCCCAAGGGCTCGGGCCGCTCGGGGCTGCGCGTAGTGCGCGACTACGACACCTCTATTCCAGACTTTCGGGGCGATAAAGAGCAGCTTATTCAGGTGCTGCTCAACATTGCACATAATGCCGCGCAGGTGCTGGGAGAGCGCATGGACGCTGGCGATGCTGCTATTACTTTCAAGACACGCATCGCACGCCAAGTGACCTTTGGCAAGCGCCGCTACAGGTTGGCACTGGAATTGCATGTCATAGACAATGGGCCGGGTATTCCGGATGAGATCAAAGACCGCATTTTTTATCCGCTGGTGTCAGGCAGAGAGGGCGGCTCTGGCTTGGGGCTGACATTGGCGCAAACTTTTGTGCAGCAGCACGACGGTTTGATCGAGTGCGAGAGCCAGCCCGGACGAACCGCATTTAAGATTTTGATACCGCTGCCGTGAACACCCTAAAGCAGCAGGCAACACAGGACCCGAGGACCAGCGTATGAAACCTATTTGGATCGTAGACGACGACCAGTCGATTCGCTTTGTCTTAGAAAAAGCCCTCCTGCGCGAAGACCTGCCCACCCGCAGCTTCACCAACCCGCGCGACCTGCTGACTGCTTTGGCCAACACCGACGAACACGACGCCGACAACCTGCCGCC
>JANPDG010000204.1:0-2743 GCA_031431335.1 Polaromonas sp.
CACTGCTACAGGGCAGTAGCCCTGCGCCTAGCTGTAGTTAGCCGGAAAAAACCGCCGCTCCACCAGCTCGATCAAAATATGCAGCACCTTGATGTGCAGCTCTTGCACCCGGTCTGCGTATTGGCCTGCGGGTGTGCACACATACACGCTGCTCAGCGCCTCTAGCTCGGGGTTGCGGCGGCCCGACAAGATGATCACTTTCATGCCCAGCTCTTTGGCTGTGCGCGCCGCGCGAATGACGTTTTTACTGGTGCCGCTGGTGGTGAGCGCCAGCAGGCAGCTGCCCGCACGGCCGTGCGCCTCGATATAGCGCGAAAAAACGTGTTCATAGCCGTAATCGTTACCTACACAGCTCATGTGGCTGGCATCGCTGATCGCTGCTGCACCTAGGGCTGCGCGGTCATTGCGATAGCGGCCGGTCAGCTCCTCGGCAAAATGCATGGCGTCGCACATCGAGCCGCCGTTGCCACACGAATACACATGGCCTTTGGCTTCAAACACTTCGATCAACGTCGCTGCAGCTTGCTCAATACTGTGCAGGGCCTCGGCGTTCGATATAAGCTCGGTCAGCGCGTTATGGGCTTCTTGCAGGCTGTGGGTGATGTGGGTTTGCATAACTGTTGATTTTAAAGCGCAGCGTCCCACGCGGCAATGAATGGTGGTTTGGGCATATTACACAGGCCCAGTAATGCGCTGGGTGGCACAGTGATGCGGCCTTGTTTAAACTTCATTTTCACCAACACGCGGGCGCAGTCGTTGCCATGGGCTTGCAAGTCATGCGCAAAATAGGCGCATTTGTCATCAGCAAACACCACTTGCGTGCGCACTGTGACGCGGCTGAACATGGCAATCGGTTGTTTGAACTGGACCATTTGAGCCAAGTTCACAAAGGCATAGCCCTGTTTGATCGTGGTGCCGATCAGTCCAGTTTTTATCATGTAGTCAAACTGTGCTGTTTCAGCAAACTGCAAATAGCAGTCGCTTTTAAGTTTGCTGGTGCCGGTGTCAAAAGGCGTGACCCAAAATTTGCAAACGACCTGCGACAGCGGTGCGGCACTGGCATAGCGCAGGCAGGCGAGCAGGGCAGTGATCAGGTTACGCAAGAATCCAGACATAGTGCAGATGCAGTTGGGTCGATGTAAACAAGCTCTTGCGCTGCTGCTTAAGTTAGCTGCTTAGCCAGCCTTTTTATCACGCGCTTTTTGCATGGCCGCTTGTACCAGGCTGCGCTTTTTGTCCAGTACGGCGGGGTCGGTAATGCTGCTGTGCTTTGGCAAGTCGGCTAGCTTGTCAGACAAGACTTTTATCTGCTTTTTAGCCTTGTAGTCCAAGTATTTACTGCTCAGGTAGCTATGCAATTCATAGCGCTCTAGGGCTTGATCAGCGTTTGGCTGGCTCCAGGCTTGCCAGCCTGTGGCGCCTGGTGTGGCGATTTCTAGCTCAATGCAATCGACCGGGCAGGCAGGAATGCACAGCTCGCAACCCGTGCACAGGTCTTCGATGACGGTATGCATGGCTTTGTTAGTGCCGATGATGGCATCTACCGGGCAGGCTTTGATGCACAGGGTGCAGCCGATGCACCATGCCTCGTCGATATAGGCCACGGTGCGTTCTTGGGCTACACCAAATTGCGGGTTCAAGGCAGTGACGGCTTGCCCCGTGAGTGCAGCCAAGCGTGCTAAGCCTTCGTCGCCGCCCGGCGGGCATTGGTTAATGGGCGCGGCCTCGTGGGCTATGGCGTGGGCGTAACCTGCGCAGTCGGGGTAGCCGCAGCGCTGGCACTGGGTTTGGGGCAGGGCGGCGTGGATACGCAGCGCCTGCGGGCTGAGCGCCTTGACTGAGGTGGCTGGTGGGCGGTTCATCAAAGCACTAATGTACACAATGCCAAGCCCCTGCCTAGGCAGGGGCGCAGCACAGCTTAAGCAGCTTTGCGGCGCGCGGCGGCTGGCTTGCGTGCGGCTGCTTTCACAGTGGTTTTAGCAGCAGGCTTGCTGACAGATTTGGCGGTAGGTTTAGCTGCGGCTTTGGACGTAGCATTGGCTGTCGTTTTCTTGCGCGCAAGTTGAGTGACTGTCGCCGTAACAGGCTTGGCTTTGGTGCTGGTAATTTTGCCCGATGCCACATGCGCTTTTAAAATGAAGTCACGCACCACAGGGTAGGTCATCTCGCGCCAGCGGCGACCGCTGAAGATGCCGTAGTGGCCCGCGCCTTCGACTTCAAAATGCTGGTGTTTGGCAGTTGCCACGCCGCTGCACAAGTCATGCGCTGCTTCAGTTTGGCCGCTACCGCTGATATCGTCCAGCTGGCCCTCTACGGTCAGAACAGCGGTGGTTTTGATGTCTTGTGGACGCACGCGCTCTGTTTTCCCATCCATGGAGGTAACGTCCCAAGTGCCTTCGACCAGCTTGAACTTTTGAAACACAACTTCAATGGTGTCCAGGTAGTAGTCGGCGTCCATGTCCAGCACGGCGTTGTACTCATCATAAAAAGCGCGGTGCGCGTCGGCGCTGCGGCCGTCGCCTTTGACCAAATCTTTGAAAAAGTCAAAGTGGCTTTTGGCATGGTTTTGCGGATTCATGGCCACAAAGCCGGTGTGCTGCAAAAAGCCGGGGTAGACGCGGCGGCCCGCGCCTGCAAAGCTGGCGGGCACTTTGTAGATCACGTTGTTTTCAAACCAGCTAAACGGCTTGGTGGTGGCCAGGTTGTTGACCGAGGTGGGCGACAGGCGCGCATCAATCGGGCC